>JBEHXF010000052.1:0-12380 GCA_048498835.1 Chlamydiota bacterium
TAGCGGAGGGATGCCCTCCGCACCACCCAGAGCCCCCTTGTTTTTGCAGCGCAAAAACCCACCACGACTCAAATTTTTTTATCTAAGCGATATCCGTTTACTAGAATCTTAGGTGGCGCTTGATTAAAAAATTTCCCTCGTGGATTGAGCTGACGCTCAACCGGGGGCTCCTGATTACACACTGCTGCAGTTCCGACTTGACCGAAGGGCAAGGCGCAGGCGAAATTTGTTTCCTCAAGCCCTAGCGAGAATCTCGAATCCTTAGAATGGCTTGGAGGAAACTAATTTGGCCGAGAGCTTTTTGCGCAGCAAAAGGGAACTGCTTCTCTTTGGGGTGCGGGGCTTCCCCGCCTCTGTGGTTGTTTATCTCTGTGGTGAATTTTTTCGAATCGGGCACGGGCACGCACACGGGCGCGGGCACGGCCGCTTCGCGTTCCCTCTATTACTCTTCTGTTAGAAGGAGATGCCGTAGGAGAGGGAGGGGATGGGAATGAAGTGGGTGTTGAGGTGAAGCCTGTGGCCATCGAGCCAGATGAGGGGGAAGCCGAGCTTGCCTTCGATGAAATGAAAATGGTTTCGGATACGAAATTGGTAGCCAGTGACTGCTCCTAGAGAGAGGTTGCTGCTTTGGCCGACAGGGTATTTGCCAAAGGTATAGTGGAGGGCTGTGCTAAGACCGAGGTAACTTTCGCTGGAGAGGTTGGGTTTAGGGTAGTAGAGATGAGTGTATTGAAGAGATTGGCTAAAGACATTTGGAGGAAGAGTTGCTTCAGTGAGGGAAGCGTCGCCACCCCAGCGCTCTTTTTGGAAACGGAAGCCGATGGAGAGTTTGGGAATGATGGCAGCAAAGCCGCCAGAGATATACCAATAGCTCGTTTGATTAAAGAGGGGAATAGAGGGATCGAGATCGGAAAGAGAGGGGACGGTTTGAGCGATGAGATTGGAGGCAATGAGAAGGGAGGCAAGAAATCGAAATTTCATGCGTTCTTCTAGTTGCTGAGTTTTTTTCGAAGTAGGTCATTGACCATTTGAGGAGAAGCTTTACCGCGGGACAGTTTCATCGTTTGACCGACGAGGAAAGCAAAGGCTTTGTCACGTCCGGCTTTAAAGTCGGAAATCGATTGGGGATTTTCTGCGAGCACTTGATCGACGAGTCGCTCGATTTCAGCGAGATTGTCGACGGGCTGATAGTCAGGATTGCGTTTGACGATCGCTTCAGGATCTAACCCCGGAGAAGAGACCATGTCATCGGCTACAGCTTTTGCGATTTTCCCCGTGATGGCGTTAGAGTCGATGAGTTGTACGAGTTTGGCTACGTGTGAAGGGTGAATGCCGCTGGTGGTCAGTTTTTTGCCGCTCTCTTTATAACGACCGGCAAATTCGACGGTGATCCAGTTGCAGAGCGCACGTGGGTTGGTGCAATGCTGCAGGGCGAGCTCGAAATAATCGCAGAGCTGTTTATCGTTGATGAGGCTGTCTGCTGAATAAGGGGTGAGCGCAAGATCATTGAGGTAGCGCTTGTGCCTATCTTGCGGAAGTTCCGGCAGATGTGTAGCGAGCTCGTCAATGTATTCTTGGGTGAGAACGACCGGTGGGAGATCTGGCTCTGGGAAATAGCGGTAGTCGTCGGCGCTCTCTTTGCGGCGCATCAGCACAGTTTCTTTTGTGTCTGGATCCCAGCGGTAAGTACCGGGAGGGATGAGCTCTTCCGGAGTGCGATGAGGATGGTCGGTATAGAGAGCGATTTGACGACGCACTTCGGCTTCAATCGCCATTTCTAGGAAGGTAAAGGAATTCATGTTCTTGATTTCGATGCGGGGACGGAGGTTGGTATCTCCTTTTGGGCGCACAGAAATATTGACGTCGATGCGGAGGCTTCCCTCTTCCATGTTTCCGTCCGATGCGTCGAGGTAAAGGACGATCGCCCGAATCGCTTGAGCATAGGCCGAAGCTTCTTTAGCCGAATGCATGCAAGGATCAGAGACGATTTCGATGAGGGGAGCGCCAGCTCGGTTGTAATCTACACCTGCGAAATTGGTGAAGTGTTTGAGCATCCCGGCATCGTCTTCAAGGTGCGCTCGGTTGATGGTGATGGTTTTCGGCTCTCCACCTACATCGACCGTAACTTGACCTTCACGGACGATCGGATGGTCGAATTGGGTGATCTGGAAATTGCGCGGACTATCGGGATAAAAGTACGATTTTCGATCAAATCGTGAAATGGGAGTGATTTTTCCCTTCACGGCCAGACCGAATTGGACCGCTTTTTTTACTGCTTCTTTATTCAGAACGGGAAGGGCGCCAGGCTGACCTGTGCAGACGACGGAGATATTCGTGTTGGTTTCGTCGCCGAAGCGGTTTGGGGCTGAGCTAAAGAGTTTCGTCTTGGTATTGAGCTGAACGTGAATTTCAAGTCCGATTACCGGTTCCCACATATCGTAGGGTAAATCTCTCATCTATGATCTCCCATATAGCGGTCGGGAATGCGAGCGTGCCGCGTTGCTTGCTCGAAAGCATAGGCGTATTGGAGGACGGGAACGTCATTCATCTGTGGGCCGAGAATTTGGATACCGAGTGGCATTCCGCGCGAATCGTAACCGGAGGGAACGCTAATGGCGGGAAGACCGGCCATATTGGCGGGGACCGTAAAGATATCTTGCAGATACATCTCTACAGGATCGTGGATCGAACCCGATTCAAAGGCGCCGCTTGGAGCGATGGGCATGACAACGGCGTCACATTCACTAAACGACTTTTCAAAGGCTTCGATAATTAGAGTGCGCACTTTTTGAGCTTTTTTGTAGAAGGCGTCTTGGAAACCGGCAGAGAGAACGTAGGTGCCGAGCATAATCCGTTTTTTTACTTCTCGGCCAAATCCTTGCTGACGAGATTGATCGTAGAGCTCTTCGAGCGTCTTTGCTTCTTTGGAACGGATTCCATAGCGGATTCCGTCAAAGCGGGCGAGGTTTGTCGAGGCTTCTGCGGTCGCTAGGATGTAGTAAATTGGAATCGAGTATTTCAAAATGTCGAGATCGATATCGACGGTTTTAGCTCCGAGATCTTTCATCACTTGGATCGCATCGTCGTAATTTTTTCGGATCTCTGGTTTGAGATTAGCGATAAAGCTCTGAGGAATGCCAATCTTAATATCTTTGAGGTCTTGGCCTAGTTTGTAATTTTCAGCTGGGAAATCGAGGCTTGTTGCATCTTTTTCGCAAGGCCGTCCCATCACTTCCATTGCAAGAGCTGCATCTGCGACCGTACTAGTCATAGGACCGATTTGATCGAGGGAAGAGCCATAAGCGACGAGGCCGAAGCGGGAGACGCGGCCATAGGTCGGTTTATAGCCTACAATACCGCAGAAACCTGCTGGTTGCCGAATCGATCCGCCTGTATCGGTGCCTGTTGCGATGAGGGAAAGGCGAGCAGCGATAGCTGCCGCAGAGCCTCCTGAAGAGCCTCCGGGAACACATTTTAAGTTCCAAGGGTTATGGGCAGGAAAGTAGGCCGAATTTTCGTTGCATGAACCCATGGCGAATTCATCGAGATTGGTTTTACCGATGAGAAGGGCATCTTCTTGTTCAAGGAGTTGAACGGCTGTCGCTTCAAAAGGAGCTCGGTAGTTGCGCAAGAATTTAGAGCCACAAGTCGTGATTTCCCCCTCGATGTGCATATTATCTTTGATCGCGATCGGGACTCCAGCAAGCTTGCCGAGCGGCTCGTTATGGGCCCGTTTCCGGTCGAGCTTTTCGGCTTTAAGGAGGGCTCGAGGACCCAGAACGCTGAGGAAAGCTCCTAGTTCTTGTCCATGGAGATCGATGCGGCTGAGGAAGTGTTGTACGATTTCAACAGCGGTTACTTCGCCTCGGATAAAGGAGTCTCGTAGTTCAATTGCGCTTAAGGTGTGCCAATGCTTCATCCTTTCATGACGGGCGGAACACGCACCATCCCTCCAATTTGATCGGGGGCGTTATTGAGGAATTTATCTCGGGATAGCAAGTCTTTCTCTTCGTCTTCGCGGAGCTTCTTTTTAGCCATAGAGGGGATGACGTAGTTGCAGGAGCGGACTCCTTCCGTATTCACTTCGTCCAATTGGCCCATGTACTCGAGAATTCTCTGCAGGGAATTGAGGATGTCTTGCTCTTCTTCAGGCGTGCAGTCGATTCTGCAGAGCTTTTTGAGATAGAGAAAGTCTTGGTGGTTAAATTTGCCCATAAGTATGGTGTAGTTTACTCTAAATCGATGTAAAAGAGAAGAGGAAAGAATTCTAAATAAGGATGATAGGGGGTTTGAGTCAGATGTCTGACTCGACAAAGATTAAAAAATCCTATAGGATGAGTTTAAACAGGGAAAATAGACCCTGAAAATTTTTTTAGGAGGAATCCCATGAGAGTACTTCGCTATATTGCGTTGATTTTGATCTTAATTGGAGCTTTAAATTGGGGCCTCGTAGGCTTTTTCCAATATGACCTCATTTCCAACATTTTTGGTGGCATGATGTCAACGGGAGCTCGCGTGGTTTACAGCTTAGTTGGAATCGCTGGCCTTTTCGGCATTGGCGCATTCCTAATGCATTGCTGTGGTTGTGGTTGCGCTTGCGGTTGCAACTGCGGTCCTAACTGCGGACCAAATTGCAACTGTGGCGGAAAATGCGGTGGAAACTGCAATTGCCGTCGACGCGACTAACTATTTTCTTAAGAGGCGCAAAGTCTTGCGCCTCTTCTCTTATAGGTAATTCATGCGCATCTTACTCTCAGGTTCCACGGGTTTTGTAGGCTCGGCGGTTTTGTCTTATCTTAGTCAGAAAGGTCATTCGGTCACTTGCCTAACGAGAGGAAAGGGGAGAGATGATTCCATTTCTTGGAATCCAGAAACGGGCGTTGTAGTCAAAGAGGATTTTGAGGGGTTCGATGCCGTCATCCATCTCGCTGGCGAATCGATTGCAAGTCGCTGGACAAAGGAGAGAAAAAGACGCATCCTCTCGAGCCGCATCGAAGGAACGTCGCTACTCGCTAAAACCTTAGCGCAACTAGCTCGACCGCCTAAAGTCTTCTTGTCTGCATCCGCCATCGGTTTTTATGGAGATCGAGGAGAAGAGCGGTTGACAGAAGAAAGTAAACAGGGCCGGGGGTTTTTAGCCCAAGTATGCAAAGAATGGGAGAGGGCAAGTGAACCGGTTGAAGAGAGGGGAGTGAGGAGGATTTTAACTCGTTTTGGGGTGGTCGTCGGCTCTGGCGGCGCAGTGGCTGCTATGATTCCGGCTTTCAAGCTCGGTCTTGGAGGGCTTTTGGGCTCTGGCGAGCAATGGATGAGCTGGATTGCGTTAGAGGATCTCGTTCGGGCGATTGATTTTTGTCTGGAAAATGAAGAAATGAGGGGGCCGGTCAATTTGGTTTCGCCAGAGCCGGTCCGGCAGAGGGAATTTGCGAGAAGCTTAGGCGGTCTAATCGGACGTCCTACCTGGTTTAATCAACCGAGTTGGCTGGTCCGGTTACTCTTTGGACAAATGGGAGAAGAGACACTTCTGAGTTCTGCATGGGTAGAGCCCACTAAACTGCTCGAGGCAGGATTTCAGTTTCAACGGCCATCTATCCAGGATGCTTTACAGAAAGCGTTAGAGGGTTTAAATTGATTGTTGATTGAGGTGTTCTATGTTTCCTGTATTCGTTTCTAGCCTAATTGCCATTTCCCCCTTAACAGTTTCTGACGATATCGATGATCAAGTTGTTCTTTACGATGAAACGACCGTCCTGGAGACGCAAGAGATTATCTTTGAAGACGAACTGGAAGAAACGGCATTTTTCGATGATGAGGTAGAGGAGTAAGCAATGGACAAGAAAAACAATCCTTGGATTTCGATGTGGACAAGACCAAAGCCGACCATCCGGTCGATCGTGCAGGTCAATCCGAATCAAGGACTTTGGCTTCTTGCCAGTCTCTATGCATTAGTTTGCGGCTTCTTTACAGCTAATTTCTATTCTTGGGGACTTAATAACGCTTTTCTCCCTGTTTTTATCCCCCTGCTCATTCTTTCTCCTTTGTTAGGCTGGGCTTGGTTTTCGTTTGATGCCTGGATTATCCAACAGATTGGAGTCTGGCTTAAGGGTCGAGCTTCGTTTGTGGCTGTCCGAGCATCTGTCGCCTGGTCAAAGGTGCCCTACCTGCTCTCTTTGTTCATGTGGGCAGTCTTAATTCTGATGCAACCAGATACGGTTTTCATCCAATACGCATCGGGACCGGTCACCGTTTTTATTTCTCTGATCTCTTTGATCGTCAACATCTGGTCTTTGCTTCTTCTCATTGAAGCAGTTCGTGAAGTTCAGTCTTTTTCGATTGGCCGGGCCGTTTGTAACATTTTCTTAAGCTTAATTGCGAATTGGATAATTGTTCTAATTCTAATGTTTACAGCTCGTTACGTTTATCTTTTAACTTTTTAATTCCATTTAGTTTGATATTTTAAGTTTTAATTATTAAACTGAAGCCAGGGGCGAGTACTTAGATGCCATCATCTACTCCGCTGAGCTACAGGTGACAAGGGACGACCCTCTCTTGAAACTAGGTGTAAATGATGGCATTTAAGGACTCGCCCAGAGCTTGGGAGAGCTATGACATTCAATCCTTGGAAAACAATTTGGACAGAGCCACGCGCAACGATTGCATCGATTGTTGCTGAAAATCCCAATCGGTCTCTGTGGTGTCTTGCAGCGATCTATGGTTTTTCGAGTCTGCTCAACACTTTCCAATCGATTATGCTGGGGATTAATCTTCGTCTGCCGGCTATTTTCCTTCTCGCTCTTGTGCTTGCGCCCTTTTGGGGCTATATCGCTTTTTCGATCTGGAGCTGGGTTGTCTGTTTCACAGGCAAATGGCTCAAAGGAACGGGGAGTTTTCAAGCTGTCCGAGCGGCTTATGCGTGGTCTTGTGCGCCGTTAATTGCAAACATTCCGCTCTGGTTTATTCTCGCTGCGATTTTTGGACAACAGCTCTTCACAAACTTTTCAGAAAACTATCTCCTCACTGACGGGCAAGTAACAGTTCTATTCGCCATTTTGATCATCCGGATCGCAGCAGCTATTTGGTCAATTGTGATCTACTTAAACGCCCTGGCCCAAGTACAACAATTTTCGATTCTCCGTTCCATCGGCAACGTCCTCATCGCAGGTGCGATTGTTGGCGTTGCCGCCTATTTACTCTTAATCCTTTTCTTTGGCGCCATGGGCTCAACTGCTCCTGCCGCTCTGTTTTTTAACGAAGCATTTTTGGGAGCGCCTTTATGATCAATAAAGACAAAGTAAAAAAATGTGGAATTTGGCTTCTCGCGATCTTTCTCTTCGCTTCCCATATCTTCATTCGAACAGTCGCTCATGCCGATGAAGGCTCTGTTTGGAAACTGATGCAGTCACGCGCTGGCGATTGCCGAATCGCTTTTCCCGCAGCTCCTCAGGTGATGCAGCAAGCGGTAAAAGTCTCTGATGCGGGCCACATGCTCACCTATGACATTTATCTCGCGCCGCTCAACGACCAAACGCTCTGCCTTCTCCTCGTCGCAACCTATCCGATGCCGATTGCAAAAGGACAAGAGCTCAATGGCCTCGAAGGTCTTCTCAATGGGATCGTCGGCCACAATCCTGACAATAAGCTCATTTTTGCGAAAGTGACAAGCTATCGCGATCACCCAGCTGTTGACTTTCTCGTTCAGTCTTCCAATTCTTACTTCCGCGGCCAGGCTTTAATGGTTGGCAACAAGCTCTATCTGATCGCTCTCGAAGGGCACCAATCGCCACTCGACGAGTCCTCTTTTAGCCGCTTCGTCAAATCGTTTTCTCTTCTTCCTTAAGCTGTTTTTTTACCAAAGAAACAGTCGGGTGGTCTAGTGGACTATAGTCAACAAGTATCACCCGCAGTTCGCTCTTTATTTTTTTTTCGATCGCCGTCCGAAGAGCCCCAGATTTGTAAAGACCGCCACTGAGATGAAGAGGAAATGTTCGGTTAGGGGGCAGCTCTTTCAACATGCTCTGCACCAAGGCCCATTGAGCTTCACTCGCCCTATAAACAATATTTCGAACAAAAGGATCATCTTGGTCACTTGGTGACATGATTGCCAGGGGTAAAAATCGGTATGTCTTGAGATCGATCGTCTTCTTTTGCCATTGTTCAAAGACTTCTTGGACGCTATTTGTCTTGAATCGCCTTTTAATTTCATCGGTGAGATAGGTCTTTGCTCTTGTCCCTTGAATATCATCGGTGAGATAGGTATTTGGTCTTGTCCCTTGCTCTCCTTGTAGAGCAGCAATTAAAATACGACGGCAGATTTCATATCCATTTCCCTCTCCTATGTCGGCGCAGTAACTTCCCTTAAAAAAGCTTTTATCACCCATTTTTGCCTGGCAATAAGCGCGGGAACCAGCGTGAAGATGGATTTCATTTTGCCCGAGAAGGTCTAATTGGAGCTGTGGAGTCCACCGAAGATCGAGTTCTTTCGGCTTATATTTTCGAAACATTTCGGTCACTTCTTTTTCTTTTCCCCTCAAATCCTGAATAGAAGCCACTACTTTACAGTAGGGGAGAAGCAAACTTATGGGAGTGTTAGGCCGATCTAGATTAACCAGAAACAGGCTATCTAATGCCGCTGCAACTCCTTCCATGTCTCGACTGGATTGGTGAGCACCTTGTTCTGAATAAAAAGAATTAGTTCTGTCATCTCGTAACGTCATCGCTTCAAAACCTCTATGATCGAGAACTTTGACCCGACTACACAATTCTCCTACCTCAACACATACTGTCCAGGTGCTATAGTCTGAAATATGATAGGCTTTTTCAAGATTAAGGGTGAAAAATGTAGGATTTGATAAAGAGGCGTTCATCGATAGATCCTTTCTTGAAGTAAAATTTGTTTCTCTTGCGCAAACTCTCTTATTTTTTCAACTAGGTAGAGATTATGGATAGAAATTCTCCCAAATAAATAAAATTTTGGCGCTTTTAGAGTAGTTTTTTCTAACATCGCAAGGATCAATGTTTGGCAAGTTTCGAGCACTTCGTCTACGATCTTTTTGGCGTCGGAGTCGGGTAGAGCTTGAATGACAATTTCTCCTACTTGAGTAAGATCGAGCGATCCGTTGACTAGTAGTTCCAGAACCTGGTTTAGCGTTTCGACTTGGAAATGTTGTTTGAGCAGGTCTAATAAGCGACTTGGCGTTTTGTTTTTTTCCCTTTCCAGAGCTTTTTGAAGGGCTTGCAGAGCCATTTTATACCCTCCTCCATCTCCCTGCTTTTTGCCGAAGCTAATTCCTCGTTTTACGATTTGGCAATAGATGCTCATACCAACGTGCAGGGCGAGGCCTTCATCTTCGATACGAGCAACTTCTCTTTGCTGATTGGATAAGAGCTGTAGCTTTTTGATTTGGAATCGATCAAAACATCTTTGAAGAACTTTTTTCTGTTGTCCGAAATCGGAAAAGGAGGCGACAACTTTAGCCCGCTTTGCGAGTAGAGAGAGTTGGATCTTTTGATCGGCGAGTTGTATGTTTTCAAACAGAGGGTGTAAGACTGATGTAATGGCTTTGACAGCGGCTGGGTCGGTGCGACAGCCACGCGCGATGAATTGCAAAGCTCTTTCATTTCCACTTAGCAAAGGAACTAAGACGCCATCTTTGTTCAGAACTTCCACTGTTGTTCTGCTGGGACCCGTCTCGATGTAAATGGTGTACGGCTCGCGCGGCGTAACTGCAGCCATTCCATGATTCCTTTTTTTGGCGAAGGAATGATTAAGAAAAAAATAAATTTTGGCAACTTAAATGACGACGTCGACGAGCTGGTGATTCGGATTTTGCCGAATGGCGTATTGCTTATCCCAAGTGCTCGGGAATAAGACCATGGGGCGGTTTTGTCGATCTTTCATCAAAATCGAATTGGTCGTTTTGGAAAATGTTTTGAGATCGCCGATGATCCATGCGCTGCAATCATAGGGAAGGCGAGTGAGGATAGTTTCGGCGTTATATTCATCTTTTAGACGATATTGCATCACCTCAAATTGGAGCTGTCCCACTGCGGCGAAAATGACATCGTTCTCTTGTTCAATTCCCCGCAGCATTTGAATTGCACCTTCGTCGATGAGCTGTAGGCAACCTTTGTCAAAAGATTTGCGTTTGCCTACATCTTTTGGATGGAGACGGGCGAAGATTTCAGGTTGAAATTGGGGGAGGGGTTTGAAGTTAAAGCCTCCTGTGACAGAGATGGTATCGCCGATGGCGAAGAGCGACGGGTTAATGACGCCGATCACATCACCCGCATAGCCCGTATCTAGAGTGGTTCGCTCTCCGGCCATCATGCTGTGAGGACGAGAGAGGCGAATTTCTTTGCCTAGGCGCTGGTGTTTGATCGTTTGGTCGCGCTCAAATTTGCCGGAGCAGATGCGAATAAAGGCCATGCTATCGCGATGGCGCCGGTCCATGTTCGCCTGCAGTTTGAAGACGTAGCCGCTAAAAGGGGTTTTGACGGGATCGATGAGAATCTCAGTTCCATCGGTTTTGTCTGCAGGTCTTGCGTGGGGGCAGGGGGCCAGATCGATGAAGGAGTCAAACAGGGGCTCAATACCGAAGTTTGTGAGGGCGGAACCGAAAAAGACAGGGGTCACTTCGCCTTGTAGGAATTTTTCGCGAGAAAATGCGTTTCCGGCCAATTCAAGAAGCTCGAGTTCTTCGGTGAGCTGAGGATAGACCAGTTCGTGGATGAGCGATTTGGCTTCCGCAATGGGATGGCGATTCATCTCCGCTTTTTGAGAGCCACCGATAGAGGTTTTCGTGAAGAGGATTGCTTGATTGGTCTCTCGGTCGACCACACCCTGGAATTCTCGCCCCGAGCCGATGGGCCAGTTCATCGCGTAGGATTGGATGCCCAAGACGTTTTCTACCTCAGTCATCAGCTCCAGGGGCTCGCGACCGGGCATATCCATCTTATTGATGAAGGTGAGGACTGGAATTTTACGTAAGCGGCACACTTCGAATAGTTTACGCGTTTGCTTTTCGACCCCTTTAGAGGCGTCGATCACCATGATCGCGCAATCGGCGGCTGTGAGGGTTCGGTAGGTATCTTCTGAGAAGTCTTCGTGACCTGGGGTGTCGAGGACGTTGATCACGGTGTCTTTATAGGTGAATTGCATTGCAGAGGAGGTGATCGAGATGCCCCGCTCTTGCTCCATGGCCATCCAATCCGATGCGGCGGCTTTTCGCCCCTTTCGCCCTTTCACCATACCCGCGGTTTGGAGCATCCCCGAATAGAGGAGTAGCTTCTCGGTAAGGGTCGTTTTACCGGCGTCGGGGTGGCTGATGATCGCAAAGGTGCGTCGTTTGGAAATGGCTTCTTCTAGGGACATAGGGCGCTATGATACAAAGTTTGAAAATCAGAGGGAAGCGAATTTTTCTTTCCTCTTTCCTGATGTTGCGATATTCTGGACTGAAAAAATTTGTGTTTTGCATGACCCGTGATTTGATTGTTGTTGGAAATTGGAAGATGTATAAGACGTCGCGAGAGGCGGCCGGCTACATCGAAGAATTGATTCCGCTGATTGAAGGATGCAAAGCAAAGATTTTGCTCGCTGTTCCGTTTACCTCTATTTCGTCTGCTGTAAAAGCGGCGAAAGGGAGCGGCATCTTAATCGGTGCACAGAATATGAATGATGCTCGCGATGGCGCGTTTACCGGTGAGATCGCCGCATTGATGTTGAAAGAAGCGGGCGCCGATTTTGTTCTTTTGGGCCACTCAGAGCGACGTCAAGTGTTTGGCGAATCGAATGATTACATTCGGCGCAAAGTTGTCCGCGCTCTACAAGACGATCTCTTGCCTATTCTCTGCGTTGGAGAAACCGCAATGCAGCGGGAAGCAAATGAGACAGAAGAAGTTTTGCGCAATCAATTAACTGCTTGCCTGGAAGGCATTCCAAAAGAGGAAGCGGAAAAAATTGTAGTCGCCTATGAACCGGTTTGGGCGATCGGCACAGGAAAGACAGCCACGCCGAAGATCGCGCAAGAAGCGCATCATATTTGCCGCGAAGTACTGGGCGATCTGTTTGGGAAACGGAAAGCTGCAACGATGCCGATTCTCTACGGCGGTTCGGTAAAACCCGACAATGCGCAGGAACTCGCTTCTCAAAAAGATATCGATGGCGTCCTTGTGGGCGGCGCTTCCTTAGATCCAAAGAGTTTAGCCCAGATCGCACTCCACTGCAAATCGAAAAAAGGAAAAGAAAAAGAATGACCGCTTTATTTTATGTAACACTCTTCCTGTTTATTCTTATGAGCCTCGTCCTTTGCTTTGCCATCCTCATTCAGGAAGCAAAGAGCCTGGGCCTCGGCGCCTCTTTTGGTGGCGATTCCGGAGATTCG
>JBEHXF010000053.1:0-11982 GCA_048498835.1 Chlamydiota bacterium
ACGAAAGTCAAAGCTCTTTCGGCTTGGGTAGGGGGCTTTGTCGCCGGGTCCATTTTCGTCCTGGTTCAGCTGGTCTATGTCTATTTTCAAATTGGACTCAATCGCTACGGCGCTGTCTATGGTAGCTTTGCCGCGCTTCCTCTTTTCTTAATCTGGCTACAAGTGAGCTGGTTTATCTTTCTGTTTGGCGCAGAAGTGAGCTATGCCCACCAGACGCTTCAGACGCAAGAATTTGCCCCCGCTGTCCGCGATGCAAGTCCACGATATCGCAAACTGATCATGCTCTGGATCGCGCAGCTCGCCGCTCTCCGATTCCAAAAGTACCATCAGCCCATTTCACTCGAATGGATCGTCCACCATTGCCGTCTTCCAAGCGCCCTTGCCTCACCCCTTTTGAATGAGCTTGTCGCTGCGGGTATTCTGACAGAACTCAAAACGGATTCGTTTATTCCCGCTCTTCCTGCTCATGAAATCAAGGTTTCAGATGTGCTCACCGCGATTGATACAAAAGGGGCGACCGATTTTCCCTTTATTCAATCGGAGGAGCTAGAAAAGATCGACCATACCTTGCGCACTTTTTCTACCCTGATTGAAGAGTCGAGCGCCAATCAATTGTTGATCGATATCGACCATGATCTTTCACTTTAAACCCGCCTATCAGACCTATCTCTGGGGAGGCGCTCGCATACAATCGCTCTATGATCGGCCAGATGCACCCAGGATGGTAGCGGAGAGTTGGGAGATTTCAGATCGACCGGAGGGGATGTCTCGGACCCATTCTGGTCAAACGCTCGCCGATCTGGTGGCCAATATGGGAAAGGATCTAGTCGGATGGGAGTGTCCCCGTTTTCCCTTGCTCATCAAATTGATCGATGCGCGCGAGCACCTCAGTGTTCAGGTGCATCCGTGTGATGTCACAGCTTCTCTTTTACAAGCCGAGGCAAAAACCGAGGCGTGGTTCGCTCTGCAGCCCAGCTCTGTTTATCTCGGACTCAAAGCGCATCAATCACTTTCCTTTGAACCTCAAGCTCTTAATCATCTCACTCTCAACGCCGGTGACATCGCTTATGTGCCTGGCGGCACGATTCATGCGATCTGCGCGGGTTCTCTTCTTCTTGAAGTGCAGCAAAATTCCAATACGACCTATCGACTCTATGATTGGGGCCGCGGACGCCCTCTTCATCTGACTGAAGGGCTTCGCGCTATCCATCCAGATTCTCGGCCCCTTATCCAAAAGAGTCCCCTTACTTCGCCCTATTTTCATATCCAAACAGTAAGCGTTGATTCAACGAGAGAGATTAAAACCAATCCAAAGACTTTTCAGATTTTTTTCTGCGCAGCGGGAAGCGGCGAGATCGTTGCAGATCGACAAAAAAAACCGCTCTATCCAGGAAAAACAGTATTAGTCGCTGCCAAAACCAGAAAAATTGAGCTGAGAGGCTCTCTGCAGCTAGTCCAGATCCATGCCGGAATCAATTAATAATATCGTATTGAGAGCATCTAACTGTTGTTTGAATACGTTCAGTAATTCTCTATTCTCTTTGGTTGTATCTTTTCGATTCAATGCATGTTCAACCATTTGCTCAGCAAAATGGGAAACTTTACTGGCTTGGTTAAAAGCTCGATCTGGATGTTTACAAGTTCCAATGTATCTAAGAATAGTTGTGAGCTCCATCATTTTAGCCGCAATCTTCTCTCTTCTTTCAGGGATTGGTTCGAGAGGAAGAAATAGCTCTGTTCCATTGATATGTGTGACAACCTTTTTACAAAGAGGGCAAGTGGGATTTTTGTCTTCTCTAATTTGACGGGCAACCCTCTCTTCCATGCATCTTTGGTGAAAGAGGTGCGTTACCCTCTCATTGACTGTATGTCCTGTGACCAAATCTAAATCCTTGGGCAAAAGCTGATCACAGCTTCCGCATTTGTGGTTGAGTTTGATTTGATTGGGTTGATTAAAAGATAGATAATGCATGGTCGACTGGAGTTAAGATTTGATTAAGTGTAATGAGTGAGCGAGCAAAAAGCAAACTGAAAAGGTGTGGGACACTCATCCTCTTAAAATATTTGACGCAGATTTTTTTGCTTAATCCAAAACCATCATTACTTCGTCGATTTCCAGTACTGTGCGAATAGTATTAAATTGGCCCTGTAGAAATAGATAGTGGTTACGATTGTCTTCCGTGAGATTAGGTTGATCTAAATCGGAGGCTATTAGTTGGATTGCCATTTGATATAAATATTTAGCTCTAGGAAGCCCTTGATTTGTTGTAGAGAATTGTTCAACTGTTTCGTTGAACTCTTTCAAAATATCATCAAGGTGTTGTTGTCTGGTGGAGAAAATAGTTTGGAAAGAATTTTCCAATTTGGTTTTGAGGGTTTTGAGATTAGATTCATTTTCTTCAGTCAAATTACGTAAATTTAGCAAAAAATTGATTTGATTGTTTAACTGAGTATAAGGGCTCTTAGCTATTTCTAGTTCTTCTTTTCCACCAATAGGTAACTCGGAAACAAGCTTTTGGTATTGATCCAGGGCAGAAGTAACTTTATCTATTTCAGCTTTGAGCAATTCATGTTGGGTTGGTATTTTTTCTCGCTCTATAAGGGAGATGTTACGGTTACACTTAAAGCAAGTAGGTTCAATTTTTTTGGCCATTTGTCGGTGAAAGTGACTATTCGCACATTCAAAATGATACCAGTGTGGTTCTCCATCACTTACGTGTCCTGTAACAAGATTTACATTATGGGGCAAAGGATTTCGGCAGAGATCGCAATCCATTAAACGCGGTAGTTTATTCCACCAGGCAGGGGAGTAAAATGTAATAGAACTCATATATAATTCCCGTTTTTTTAATTTTATATTATATATAAAATTTTTATTAAAATCATTAATTAATTTTAGTTAATAACGGGATGAGTTGATGGCTTGAATAAACTGTTCAATCTCTTGATCTGATGTATTCCAGGAGGTTACGAGGCGGAGTTCGTTTTTCTCCATATTCCAGGGATAACAGACGATCTGTTTTTGGATACGGGGAAGCCAGTCGGCTGGTGCCGAGAAGAAGATCTGATTAGTTTCAACGGGATAGTTGAGGGTGAGCTCCGGGATCGATGCGATGAGGGATCCAATTCGGCCGGCTTGGCGGTTGGCGTGAGAGGCGAGGGTGTGCCAGAGTTTTTCTTTGAAAAAGGGGATGTACTGGGCCGAGAGAAATCTCATCTTGGAGAGGAGCTGCAAGGTTTGTTTTTGGAGGTAGTCTGCTCCGTCCTGTAAGGGGGGATGAAAAATGAGGAGCGATTCAGCGAAGAGAAGGCCGTTTTTCGTACCTCCGAGAGAAAGGAGATCTGGCTTTGCCGCTTCAACGATCTCTTTGAAAGAACAGGAGAGTGCGACAAGGGAGTTGTAGAGGCGACTTCCATCGATGTGGAGGAGGAGATTTTCTTCTTTGCAGAGGCTGGATAGAGCTTTGAGTTCTGCGAGGGTATAAACAGTTCCGACTTCGGTCGGTTGAGTAATCGAGAGGAGACGGGGCGAGGTGGTGTGCTTACCGAGAGGGCGTTCGGCGTTGAGTTTTTTTCGCACATCTTGAGGAGTTAACTTTCCGTTCTGGTGGGGAAGAGGGAGGAGTTTACATCCGACGATTGCTTCCGCAGATCCCGATTCTTGCGTATTGATGTGGGCAATTTCGGTGCAAAGAACTGACTCGTGCGGTTTTAAAGCTAATTTCAAAGCGAGAACATTCGAGCCGGTTCCGGTGGGAAGGAAGAGAATTTTAGCTGGGTGGCCAAAGGCTTCGCATAGGAGTTGCGTAGCCTCTTCAGTCCAGGGATCGGAGCCGTAAGAATGTGCGTAGTCTTGATTTGCCTTTTGAATGGCTTGTAGAATCGTGGGATGAGCGGGGCTGTAATTATCGCTCGCTAAATAGATGGAATTAGGATGCATAGGAGTCAGTTTACGCCACTCGATGGCCAGGAATCAAGAGACATTCTATACTAAAGTATATGGAAGCGGAAGCTGCAGTAGAGGTAAGCGAGAGGGTGGCGAAGTTATCGACAGCGACATTTTGCTTGATGGTGAGCGCCGTTGGTGTTGCAGCTCTGTGTCTTGTGCTTCATAGTCATGTTCATGGTTTGGCTTGCGCTCTTCGCATTGTGGCGATGATTTTGGGAGGGCTTGCTCTTCTCAAGATCGTCAATAGTGTAGCGGCGATTTTTCCCTCCTTTTTAGCCCGTCCTATCCATTGGATTCATGCGCTTGTCTTTGAAATACCCGCCTTTGCACTCGTAGTTCTCCTTCGTCTTCATCATTACCTCAACCCATTCGATGAACCAGCAGGTCGTAAAGAGGGCCCGCCAATTCTCCTTGTCCATGGTTATATCAATACGAGCTCTGTCTGGATCTATCTCCGCCATTGTTTAGCTCGAGATGGTTTCGGCCCTATCTACACCATCGATTTGCGTCACCCTTTTCAATCGATTGAAGCTCATGCGGAAACGATCGCTAAAAAAGCGGAAGAAATACGAAAAGAAACGGGCCGAGATGATCTGACCCTCATCGGTCATTCCATGGGCGGTCTTGTGAGCGCCTATTATGCTCTTCATTTGGCTCCGCCAAATAGTGTATCAGGTATCACGACATTGGCCTCGCCATTGAAAGGGACCTATGTGGCTAAGATTGCCCTCGGCGCGGATGGGCGAGAGATGGAGAGGGATTCGGAATTTGTCTTGGATCTCAACGAAGAGATGGCTAAAAGTCAGATTCCATTTTATACCATTGCCGCTCGCACCGATCAGTTAGTAGTGCCTTATACGTCATGCCTGCTCGATTCAGCTCGTCAGTGCACCTTTGATGATGTGGGTCATATTGGCCTGCTCTTTTCTCCTCGCGTTGCAAATCAGCTCAAAAGCTGGCTCTCTGAAAAACAATAATCTCTCTTTTTTTTAATCATCCAATCTTTACAATATTTAAATTTTTTAGAAGGTGTAAAGATGAGTGGATTGACGCCCGTAGGCTACGTTCGTGTAACCAGTGAGATCGATCGTGAGGATGAGCCCGAGCCTTCTATCATTTGGAAGACAATGGAAGTTACCTGGAATTTCTTTGCTACAATCTTTAGCACCAATAAGCGGGCGGTTGGATTGCCACCTCTTTATCACCTAGCGGATGGAAGCGGTCTCGCCCTCAACGGTGATTTGAAGCCAGAGGTCGCGTGGGTCAACCGTGACAGTTTCTTCGTGAGCGATAGTCCGGGGCCAAGTATATCGATCTCGATTGACCGTCCACTCGAGACTGTAAGCGCCGGGGGGGAGTTGGAAACTAGCGGAACCGCGGTTTCCATAGATGTCCCGAGGTTGGAGGGGAATGGAAGTGCCATTGAAGCGGACCTGCTCCACTTGCAGGCCGGAGGACTCGAGCGCGTCGCGGACCAAAACCATGATGCGGACGAGTTGCGGGTTACCGGGGACGGGCTTCTTAGGGCCGAGATAAGTCGTGCTGGTGGAAGCGACCAAGTTTTGCTCGGGGATCAGAGGCCAGCGGCTCTCTTGCAAGAAGAGCGAGAGAGAAGCCAGGCCCAGGAAGCAGCCAAGAGCTAAGAGGAAGAGAAAAAATCGAGGTGTTGCCATATCTGCATCTAAGCAAGGGCTCCTTTTTTTTGCAATCGATTGCAAAATTAAGCTCAAGCCGTTATGTGTGATTTTCACATGAGGTGAAGTATGAAGGGTCTTCTGACACTGGGTTTTGCTCTGACTGCAACTGCCCTATTGCCACAGCTCGCTCAGGCTGAAGAGAGTATACGCGTGCAAGCTGTTAGCCGTACGCCTGAATCGCTGACATCTTCGATCGCCATAGCTCTGCCGCGACAAAATCAGATTGTGAAGAATCCTGTTTGGGTCCAAGTGCGCGTCGATGGGTATCCGATTGCCGCAGGCTCCCAATTTGATCGTGCCGATGAAATCGCAGTGAGCGACATGGGGCAGACCCTCCATGTTGTGATTGATAACATGCCCTATTTTCCGATCAATGGCCCCGCGATCGACCCCTTTGATGAAGAGGGTTGGTATTACGACACGAGTTACAAATTTAAGCTGCCAAAAAGCCTCACAACTGGACAGCATATCCTCCGCATCTTTCCCGCTCGCTCATTTGGTGAGGCGCTGAAAGGGGAAAAGACTTTCTCTGTGACCACTTTTTATGTAGGTGATACCGATAGTCGCTTGGACATTGATCTCTCTAAGCCATACTTAACCTATAATGAGCCGAGCAATCACCTCTATCTCACCCAATCAAAGCCTGTTCTTCTCGACTTTTATTTATCGAATTGCGAACTGACACCTGATGGTTACAAGGTGCGTCTGACCGTAGATGGTCTAACGACACGGCTCTTAACTAGCTGGCAGCCCTATTATATTTATGGATTAAGACGAGGAAACCATACCATCCGCTTAGAGCTGGTCGATCGAAATGATAAGCGTGTATCTGGCGCTTTCAACGATGTCTCGCAAACCATCACCATTCACTAGAACAAAGATCTGTCGAATCGCCGCAGTCGCGGCGGCGGGATAAAAGTTCACCACAGAGATAGAAGAGGCGGGGAAGCCCCGCACCCCAAAAGAAGAGAAATAACAAAGATCCGGCGAAGCGCCGGGCAGGATCGCCGAGACGGCGACAGGATAGCGGAGGGAAGCTCTCCACACCTCCCTTTTATATAAACACCGAGAGCACCGAGATACACCGAGGCGGGGAAGCCACCGCTTGAGCGCAAGCTCAAATCACGAGGGAAATTTTTTTATCAAGTCTCGCTTGGATAAAAAAATTTGCTTCGGGAGAAGTTTTTGCGTAGCAAAAACAAGGGGGCTCTCTTTTTTTTGGGGTGCGGGGCCTCGATGGATTTTAGATGGCTTGGACGGGGCAGAAGAGGGTTTTGCTCCAGGAGTCGAGGGCGCGATCGAGCGCTTTTCGGAAAGTTTGGGCTGTGGTTTGATCTTCTGTACGGAGGATATAGCCCATTGCAGAGAGAGACGGGAGCTGAACAAAGCAGCTAGCTAGCTCGTAAGAGGGGAGTTTTAGTTTTTCTACTTCGATATCGAGGCGGTCTTTAAAGGTTGTATCCGCTGCGCCGATGAAAAAGAGGAAGAATTTCTCGGTTTTGTCTTCGAGCATTTCAAAGGGTTCTTCGGGGGAGCGGTTTTTTAAGGTTCTTAGAAGCGAGAAATGGTGCTTGAGGATATCGGTTGGCAAGACGGTTTGCATGATGCCGGGACGAAGCGAGTAGAAATAGTCTTCGAGAAGGAATTCGATTACTTGGTCCATGGGGCCGATTTGCTTGCGCAGAGCGAGGAGAGCTTCTTCTTGTTTCAGGATCATGCCGCCATTGAAATCGCGGTATTCGCCGATGATGCGATTGAGTTCGTAGGCCACGCGTTGACGAGCGCGGAGAAGATCGACCGAATAGTCGGGGCGGAAGAAGGGGGCTTTTTCTAGTGAGACGCGGAGGATAGCGGCCTCTTTCGGAATGCGCCGCTTTAGCTTTCCGATTTCGCGCGCTTCATCAATCGTGAATTTAATGGAGCTTTGAGCTTGGAGGATCAGATCGCGTAGCCCTTTGGTTTTTGGAAGAAGCAGGCGAGTGAGGAGGACCGAAAAGAGGATTTCTGAATCGGTTTGTTTTTCGTAGTGGATGCTCACTTGTGGTAAATCGCGGCTAAATTTCAGTTGCTGACTCAGGAGGATGAGGTTGCGAGCAACATCTTCTTCATTGCGAGGTAGGAAGATGGGGTGAACGTCGTTTTCAATCTGCTTTTTGAGTTCTGCAGAGAGTTTAAGGCGAAGGTGTTGAACTTGGGTTTGAGTAAAGGGTGTGAAGGAATGGTTTGCGACTTCGAGGTAGAGGACAGAGACGCTTTCATCCCGTCGATCACAGGTGTAAGAGTCTTTGACAAATTCGACATCGGGAAGGAGGGAATGGACGGCGTCGAGGATGAATTTTTTATCAAATCGCTCTGATTCGCGAAGCACATTGATGCCGATCAAAATACCGAGAACGGGTTGTGTTTCAGCGAGGTGGGTTTTGAAGATTTTGATGCTGACGTGCCGCTCATTTGGTTTTTTATGAATGGAGTCGAGGAGCACCTTTTTAAAGAGGTAGTGGAGCGCAATGACGCGGCTGATGTGTCGCGCTGCCCGCTTGGAAGCGAATTGTTCTTTAAAGAGAACGGTAAAGTGAGTCATTTCGTAAAAGACTTCTCGATCAAAGGCTTTGGGTCGAAGCTGCATCAATTGCGCGATGGTCCGCTTTACTTGGCCCATTTTTTCTTCACCGGAGACTTTGAGTAAGAAGTTGTGCATCTGATCGAAGAGGGAGCGATCGGCTTCTTCGAGTGGTAAATTGAGGATTTTGGAGAGATTTTCTCGAATAAGGAGATTTTTTTGGTCCAGGGAAATGCTGCGGAGCGAGGCAACATAGCGGGCTTGATAGACGGCCATGATGTTGAGGCGGATTTCCTCGAGAAGGGGTTCTAGATTGCGCTGAATGGTTTCAGCTTCTTCTTCGCTGTAGCTGGAAATCAAGAGGTGATCGAAATAGAAGCGATGTTCAGGGAGAAGATCAAAGCTGAAGTTGAGGCTCATGCCGCCGGTAATGGTGAGATTTTTTCCAGGAATCAGCCAGCGAGAGAGCGCATCGCAGATGTAGCGGCCAACGCCATCGGTATAGGAGCTGGGAACGAGAAGCGTGACGGAGAAGGATTGAGAAACGGGAGAGGTGGAGAGGATCGGAAGCGCTTCGAGGAGGAGTTTAGCGGATCCCTTTTTTAAATCCTTTTGGATGGAAGGAGAGAGAATTTGGTTAATCGCATACTGAATGGTTTTAACAAACGGGTCTCGGTCAGATGTAATAAAATCAAAGCCTGGTCGAATTTTCAACGGCATCGATTTACCCTCGAATTCGGATCGATTTGTAATCTGGGTTGCCAATCGGATTGAGAGGCGCCGCTTCTACCTTTTCGCTTTTCAGAACGGCTTGGCTCTGGTGAAAAAGGGGAGTTAGGGGCAATGCGTCTGCAAATAGATCTTCCGCTTGTTCTAACAGTTGGTTCCGGATCGATGCATCGCTGGTCTGTGTCGCTTGATCAAGGAGGGCAACATAGGTTTGATTTTCGAATCCGGGATAATTTTTTCGCGAACTTTTGTATTTAAAACGCTCGAGTACATTGGTCGGATCATTAAAGTGGACGAGCCAGTAATCAAGGGTGAGCGAAAAGGTGCGACTTTCAATGCTACCGAGTTGTGTTTTATAATCCATTTCTGCGAGCGGCACTTCGCAACCGAGGACCTCTTTCCACGCTGTTTGGGTGATTTGTGCAATTCGTCTAGCTTGATCCCCCGCTTCATAAGAGAGCGACACCTGTTTCCAATCTGGATGATCTTCCAATTTTGAAAGGCCCAATTCTTGTAGAGCTCGCTGATATAATTCTTGAGCCAGAAGGGGATTTGCATCTGTGATCAGGTCTCGATTTTTTCCGCCGCAAATGACAGGCGGGACGATTCGGGTCGCTGCTTCTTCATTGAGCGGACTTGCATGCTCAACGAGAGCTGCTCGGTCGAGAGCTGCGGAAAACGCGTGGCGAAGCGTACGGTTTGAGAAGAGGGGAGAATCTAAGTTAAAGGCGCAAAAATAGGTGCCGCCAATCGGGCGGGTCGACCAGTCGGATCGGCGTTTCAATTGCTCCATGTCATCCAGGGCTAAAGGGGTGGCAATGGAATCAATCCAATCGAGTTCTCCATTTTCATACATTCGGACAGCGGTCCGCTCATCCGGTATAATCGAGATTTGAATGCCGTCTAGGGCGACATGGCGTTGATCATAATAGGTGGAGCTTTTGTTGAGATCGAGTTGTTCATTTCGAGCCCACCTGACGAGCCGATAGGGGCCGCTTGTGACGAGTTGATCGGGATTTTTGTGCATCCACAAAGGATCTTCTCGTTCGATGTGTTGGGGAATGGGAAAGAAGGGGCAAAAGCTGACGAGAGAGAGAAAATAGGGAGCCGGATGGGCGAGTCGTACGCGAAGGGTTTTTTCGTCGAGGGCTTCAACCGCTAAAGCTTCCGGAGGGACCTCCCCTCGTATCGCCTGCGATGCTTGATCGATCGGACTAAAGAGAATGGAGCTCGGAGCGGCAAAGGAGGGGGTAACTACTTTGCGCCAAGAATATTCAAAGTCGTGGGCGGTGATGGGCTTTCCATCGCTCCAACGAGCATCCCTCAGATGAAAAATATAAACGAGTCCATCTTGTGAAATATCGGCCGATTTTGCGAGCGCCCATTCGATTTTCCCTTCAGGCAATAAACGGGTGAGCCCCTCATAAATCATGAGTTGCAGTCGCGATCCCATCACTTCGCTGTTTTTGCGCGGATCGATTGTCGCTGGCTCCGCTTTAAAGCAGGTGCGCAAAACTTTTGCGTTTGCGGGACCAGAGGAAGTGCAAGATGCAGTAAAACACAGCATGAGGAAAACGAAATACTTTAGCATGCTCGCCATGGTTGGTCGAGGAAGAGACTCTAACGGATTGTCGAATTCGTTTAAAGAAAATCTTGTGTTAAAATTAAATTTCAATGAGTTGGCATTTTTCAAATAGGACGCCACCGCTTGGAGTTGTGTGCATGTTCTGTAGTCGTGGTTGGCATAAAGAGGGGTTATTCCAATGATAGATGGGGGCGATCGGCATTTGATCCAACAGAAGCTCTTCCGCTTTTTCTAGCAAAGTGGTTCGCTCTTCTTCCGATTCAGCTTCTTGGCTTAAGTCAAGCAGCGCGTTAAAAGTTGGATCTTCCCAGCCGGGGTAATTTTTGGCGTTTCGGCTATCTTTAAATCGTTCGAGGATATTGATTGGATCGTCATATTGTGCGATCCAGTTTGCGAGCGCAATTTGATAATCCCGCCGGTGGAGTTGATCTTTGTGGGTTTTGTAATCATAAGGTTCTAATTTAACCTCAATTCCTAGCCCCTCTTTCCACTGCCTCTCAAGAGCCTGGGCGATTTGTCGGTCGCCCCTGGATGCGCGGTATTGAAGCGCAACCGATTCCAGTTTTTCTAACCCGAGCTCTTGCAGTCCTATTTGTAACTCCCGCCTAGCTTCCTCAAGACTGTGAGGGGGAAGAAGGGGCAGACAATGCGAGCATAAGGAGGGCGGGACTGCTCTTGAGGCGGGGATTTGGCAAGTTTTAGAGGCGATTTCATTCCGTTGTATGGCGAGGCAAAACGCTCTTCGTATATGGACATTTGAAAAGGGGTGAGAATTTACGTTAAAAGAGCAAAAAGTCGTTGCCGCCATCGGGAAAAAAAGGAGTTTTTCTTTTAACATTTCGTGAGCGTCGAGTGGGATCGAGGAGAGCATGCCGCCTAACCAGTCGATCTCTTGTCGCTCAAACATTTGTAGGGCGGTGTTTTCATCGGGAACGATACTGATATGAATCTGCTCGATCTGGATTGCCTTTTGGTTCCAAAAATGGCGGTTTTTTACCAGGACGATTTCGGCTTGCGGAATGATCTTCTCAATAGTAAAGGGGCCGCTTGCGACTCTTTTACTGACGGACATTGCCTCTACTTCTGCTAGGGCATGGCGAGGAACGGGTAGAAAAGAGGGAAATGCCGTTAAGGACAAGAAATGGGGAGTGGGATGTTCCAGTTCAACGAGTAAGGTTCGATCATCGATTGCCCGGATGGCCATTTCGTCTATGTTCTTTTCTCCTTTTGAAACAGCCTCAGCGTTTCGAATAGGATAAAAGAGATAGGCGCAAAGAGAGGGGAAGCCTGGTTCTAACTGTTTTTTCCAGGAGTCGACAAAATCTTGGGCTGCAATCGGAGTTCCATCGCTCCAGTAAGCTGTTCGGAGATGGAAGGTATAGAGTTTTCCATCGGGAGAGATTTCGATCTGTTCAGCCAAAGCCGGCTCGACCGAGCCATCAGGGGTGCATCGGGTTAGTCC
>JBEHXF010000054.1:0-11867 GCA_048498835.1 Chlamydiota bacterium
GGCGATCCTGTCCGCACGTTTCGTGCGGATCTTTGTTACTCCTCTTTGGGGTGCGGGGCATCCCCCGCCTCTGCGTTAACTCTTTTCGGGGAGGTGTGGAGGGCTTCCCTCCACCTCGGTAGTTCTCTGTGCTCTCTGTGGTGAATTTTTTTCCGCACGCTTCGCCGGATCTTTGTTACTTCTTTTCTTTCCGTTTTGTGTTAGAGGAGGCCGCGGACGGAGAGCTGGTGGCGCAGCGCCGCTGTATTGGTAAAAACTTCCGCGTCGATGCCGTGCTTGCGTGCTGCATCTACATAGTGAGGAATGTCGTCGACGTAAAAACATTCGTGGGGTTCACACTGCGCAGCAGAGAGCGCAGCTTGAAAAATTTGTGGATGGGGTTTACTTGCCTTCACTTCGAAGGAAAGGACTTTTGCATCAAAGAGATCGAGAATGGGGTAATTGGGGAGGATGTAGTCGATGTGCGCTTTGCTTGTATTGGAAAGAAGAATGAGGCGAGTTCCTTTTGCTTTCAGCGCTTCGATGATGGGAAAGATCGTACTATTTGGGGTGAAGATGTCGGAGATCGCATGAAAAAGCTGTTGGAAAGTGAAGGTTTTAGGGCTGATGCGGGTGAATTCTCCATATAGCTGATTGCAGTTGATCGAGCCCGATTCATAGAGATCGCGTAAGTTTTGATGGATGAGGAGATGTTGGATTTGGTCGGGACTTAAGCCGG
The DNA here is from genome assembly GCA_048498835.1 of Chlamydiota bacterium. GTDB lineage: Bacteria > Chlamydiota > Chlamydiia > Chlamydiales > SM23-39 > CAITMJ01. Next base: position 719 of record JBEHXF010000054.1, read on the forward strand.
TACAGGTGGAGATTTGCTCAATCGCTTTGGCGAAGCTGAAAAATACAATGACATTGCCGAGATCAAAAGCGACTGTTTTAATCATGCATAAAACTCCGTAAAGTGTTTTTCAATAACATGGCGATGGTCATCGGCCCAACCCCTCCAGGAACGGGGGTGATCCAAGAAGTGTGGGGAGCCACGGCGTCGAAGTCCACATCGCCGACGAGCTTTCCATCGACTCGATTGATTCCAACGTCGATCACTACAGCGCCACTTCTGACCATATTTTTTTTGATAAAGAGTGGCTGGCCAAGAGCGGCTACGAGAATGTCGGCCGATTGGGTGATCGCAGGAAGATCTTTGGATTGGCTGTGACAGAGTGTGACGGTGGCATTGCAGCCGGGTCTTTTTTGCATGAGCAAAGCGGCAAGTGGTTTGCCGACAATGTTGCTGCGCCCGACAATGACCACATGTCTTCCTTCGACAGGGATATGATTTTTCGCGAGCAAAACCTGAATCCCATGTGGTGTGCAGGGGAGCATAGCGGTTTCATCGCCTAAGAGCAGTTTGCCCATATTGATTGGATGAAAACCATCGACGTCTTTCGCTGGATTGATGGCGAGCATGACGTTTTTTTCATCGATGTGAGAGGGGAGGGGGAGTTGGACGAGAATTCCATCGATCGTCGGATTTCGATTGAGTTGATCGATGTGGCTCAGTAAATCGCTCTCGGATATCGAGGCCGGAAGCTCTTTTAAAGTGGAGTGAATCCCGGTGCTCGCGCACGCTTTTTTCTTCATTCTGACATACGTTTGCGAAGCGGGGTTGGCGCCGACGAGAACAAAAGCGAGGCCGGGTTTGCGTCCTTGAAGCGATGCAACTGAATCTCGGATCTCTTGTGTGATTTGGGCAGCACAAGCTTTTCCGTCGAGGAGTTTCATGGGTGGCCCCGATTAAGTAGCCGAGCTGCTTCATGATGGATGTGACCATTGGTGGCGAGAACCGGAGCTCGAGAGCGGATCGAGAAAGGTTGTTCATTCCAATTGGTCACCTTGCCACCAGCTTCCTCGACAAGGAGCAGGCCCGCCGCGCAATCCCAAGGCGAAAGAGACACTTCAAAAAAACCTTCAAAGCGCCCCGCCGCAGTGTAAGCGAAGTCGAGCGCTGCACTTCCGATCCGCCGAATAGGAACACCCGCCTTCAATATATCGGTGAAGTGGTCGATGCAGTGGAAGGGATTCTCTTTTAAATTGTAGGGAAAGCCGGTGGCTAACACCGATTTTTGGATTGATTGGGTGGGACTCACTTGCAGTCGTTTGCCATTTAAAAAAGCTCCTTTCCCTTTTTCTGCCACGAAAAGTTCGTGCATCAAAGGTTGGAAAACAACGCCAGCGAGAAGTTTCCCTTTTTGCTCGACGCCAATGCTGACTGAGAAGAAGGGGATTGCTCGAGCGAAATTAACCGTTCCGTCGAGCGGATCGATGATCCAAGTTAAAGCTTCACTTTCTTCTCCTGTTTGCCCGCTTTCTTCGGCTAAAAACTGGGAATTCGGAGCATGAGTCCGGATAAATTGAATGATCGCTTGTTCTGCCTTATGATCGTATTCGGTGACTAGATTGTGATATTCTTGTTCTTTGGAACGAATCGAAAAGGAAGTTCCATATCCCTGTTTCAGGATATCGCCTGCGAGCAAGGCAGCCTCGATCGCAATCATCGTTAGGTCGGAGAAGGACTCTTTTTTTTCAGCCAATAAATCACCCAGCGGCGGCGCACCACCCGGAACAAGGCCAACGGACCTGCAAACCAGATTAGTGCGTAGATTGCATCGACGACCGGAAGTGCGATCCAGTCTGTCATCCACCATCTTCCGCAAAAAGGGATTCTTCTGTCAAAGAGAAAAAGGAGGAGAACTTGAATGAGTGTGGTGCCAATGGAGAGAAGCGACGTATAGAGAGACAATTGCATTGGCTCATCGGATGAAAAAAGATTTTTTAGCGGATAGCAGAGGGCGAGAGAAAGACTGTAGGTCAATGCATGAAGACCAAACGGATCACTTGCTAACAGATCGATCGTAAGACCGGCCATGCAGCCGCAGAGAAGCGCTCGATCGAAATTTCTCAAGAGACAGCTGAGAGCCAAAAAGGGTGTAAAGGCGAGGATTGGCAAATGGGGCAGAACCGTTGCTTGCGCTAGAAGCGCGAGCGCGCTTAAGAAGTAGGCAAAAAGGAGCATTTTTGTTCTTCCAATCGCTGCATCGCCGATCGCAGTAGCGGCTCTTTTTCAAGTAATAATTGATGCCACTTCCAAGCCGACTCAATGATGGTGGGGAGGTTAGAATATTCGGGATCCCAGTTGAGGATTTCTTTTGCTTTTCGATGATCAGCCGTTAACCTAGCAGGCTCACCAGCTCTTCTCCGCTCTATTTTTTGTGGAATTTCTTTGCCCGACTGTTTTTGAACGGCCTCAATCAGTTCAAGAACAGAGGTTCCTTTCCCTGTTCCCAAATTGAAGGCGTCGCTTTTTTGTCTGTTGAGTAGATATTGAAGTGCTTGAACGTGCGCTTTGGCCAAGTCGAGTACATGGACATAGTCGCGAATGGCACTTCCGTCAGGCGTTTCAAAGTCGGTTCCATAAATGGTGATCGCGGCTCTTTGACCAAGTCCCGCTTGAATAATAGAGGGAACCAGATGCGTTTCTGGCGTATGGTTTTCTCCGATTTCAGTCGCAAGATCAGCGCCTGCCGCATTAAAATAGCGCAGAAAGATGGTTTTGAGCCCAAATGCCGCCTCAAAATCGGTCATCATTTGCTCCGCAAACCATTTGGTCCGCCCGTATGGATTGATCGGCGCTTGGGGGTGCGATTCAGAAATGGGTGTTGTGGTGGGATTGCCGTAGGTAGCGCAGGTGCTAGAAAAGACGAGATGGGTCAGGTTGTGTTGACGCATCGCTTCTAATAGAGACAGAGTTCCAGCGACATTATTTCGATAATATTTGGCTGGATTTTCGACCGATTCAACCACGAGCGCATCGGCGGCAAAGTGCAGCACAGCTTTGGGTTTATAGGTTTCAATTGTCTCAGACAGACGGACTCGGTCAGCGAGATCTCCCTGGACAAACGGGCCCCATTTTACCGCATAGGCATGACCAGTGGATAAATTGTCGTAGGTGACGGGCAAAAAACCCGACTTGGCAAGTACCTTGCAAGTGTGACTGCCGATGTAGCCGGCGCCGCCCGTTACTAAAACAGTTTCGGCCATTAAAAAGCTCCTCGTGAAAAAAGGACAGCTGGAACGGTTTTCGCAATCACCACTAAGTCTTTCCAAAACGTCCGATTTTCCGCGTAGTTTGCTTCTAGTTTGCGCCGCTCTTCCATCGGGATTTTGCTGCGCCCTGAAATTTGCCAGATACCAGTAATGCCGGGTCGGACGGTGAGGATTTTCCAGGCGGCCTCTCCATAGACAAGTTGAATTTCTTGCAAGTATTGATCGGGCGCTCCCATCAAGGTTGGAGGCCGCGGGCCAACCACACTCATGTCGCCTTTTAACACATTCCAAAATTGAGGCATTTCATCGAGCGATGTTTTACGCAAAAATTTTCCGATTGAGGTGATACGCGGGTCTTGTTTGAATTTTTGAAAGACTTCCCATTCTAGCCGTAGCCCTTCATCGGTCTTGAGTAGATCTTGCAATCGCTCTTCTGCATCTTGGAACATCGTCCGAAATTTAACACATTCGATGACTTTGCCCCCTCTTCCAAGCCTTTTGCTAAAGAAGAGAATAGGCCCGGGAGAGGTTAATTTAACACATAGACCCACGGCGAGAAGAAGAGGGGAAAGAGTGACCAAAACTGCTGAACTAAAGAGGATATCAAAGCCCCTTTTTATCGGATCTCTCCGAATGGGGATAGGCGCCACTTCTTCCGACGGTCGGAATAAACGTAGGCGGCGCAACTTTTCAATTGCACTCGTGCGTGCGGTGATTTGCATCGTTTTCCAAAAAGAAACTATCATTTCGCACGCACTTCATTTGCGTCAAGTTAGGTTTTGGATTACGTCAGGTGTGCCGATGCTGATGTAGTCAAAACCGCGTGCTTTCATATCATTTGGTTTATATTGATTGCGACCATCGAAAAAGGCGAGACCTTTCATGCGGTCTTGAATCGGTTTTAAATCAACCAATCGAAATTGTTTCCACTCAGTTAAAAGGGCAACCGCATCTGCGCCCGAGGCTGCTTCCACTTCGTCAGCGCACCAGGTGATGTTCGCTAATTTCGCCAGCATCTTTTTTGCATTCGGCATAGCGACAGGATCAAATAAGCGCAGCCGAGCTCCCATCGCATGGAGCTGTTCGATGAATTCCAGTGAGGGAGCTTCTCTCATATCATCCGTATCTGGCTTAAAGGAAAGACCCCAAACGGCAATCGTTTTGTCTTTCACCCCACCGCGGCTAGAGAAGTATTGGATCATTTTCTGCCCTAATACTTTTTTCTGGCGATTGTTGACCTCATCGACCGCTTCCATAATCGACGGATCAACACCCACTTCTTTCGCTTTTGAAATCAGCGCTCGAATATCTTTTGGAAAGCAAGAACCGCCGTAACCTACGCCCGGATATAAAAAACTATAACCAATGCGTGAATCAGAGCCGATTCCCTTTCTCACTTCGTTTACGTTTGCGCCCACTTTTTTGCAGATTTCTGCGATCTCATTCATGAACGAGATGCGGGTAGCCAGCATCGCATTCGCGGCATACTTGGTCATTTCTGCAGATAAAATATCCATCATGATGATTCGATCGTGGCTCAATGTAAACGCTGAATAGATCTCTTTCATCACTTCTGCGGCTCTAGTCGAGTCTGATCCGATGATGATCCGATCTGGTTTTAGACAATCTTGAACGGCTGCGCCCTCTTTTAGAAATTCTGGATTCGACACCACATCAAAAGGAATCGAAATGCCTCTTTTTGTCTGTTCGTCCAAAACGGTTTTTTGCACGAAGGCGGCGGTTCCTACTGGAACGGTCGATTTATTGACGATGATAGTGTATTCACTCATGTTTTGGGCAATCGAGCGGGCCGCTGATTCCACATAGCTCGTATCGCAAGAACCATCCTCTCTCGATGGCGTCGGAACGCCGATGAAACACACTTTTGCAAAAGAGACGCCTTTTTTGTAATCGGTGGTAAAGGTGAGCCGTTTTTGTGCGATGTTTCGCTTGACGAGCTCTTCCAACCCTGGTTCATAAATTGGGATTTGCCCTTGTTGTAGCTGTTCGATTTTTTTTGCATCAATATCGAGACACACAACAGAATGGCCCATTTCCGCAAAGCACGCGCCAGTGACAAGTCCTACATATCCGGTTCCGACAATCAAAATTTGCATTTCTCAATTCTCCATCGCAAGGTACTATTCCTACCAGAGATAAGAATTTAAGAGAATTTTTTCTTCGGAAATGAAGATCCTATCGATACACATAGTATTTCATGAAAGCGGAGGGAAGCCCTCCGCCCCTCCCATCGGGCACGGGCACGCACACGGGCACGGACACGGCCGCTTCGCGTTTCTTGCAACCCGGTTTTTTAAGGCTGAAATAGTTTGTCTAAATCGATTGTGTTACCGGGAATGATTTGATCTAGTTTCTCAGCATCATCATCGCGCAATGCTTCATGCATTGCTGGTGTGATGATTTTATATGCAAGGAGAGAATCGGCATGTTTGCGCAGACCTTCAATCGGCTCATATTTTCTCTTATGTAATTCTTGAACACAGCGGGCGCGGAGCCAGTCGAGATCTTTCATTTTGTATTGGAAAATCGTTTCAAGCGGAAATAAATCGATCATTTTCGACATGTCTAGATGGTTGAGTTTTGATTGTGCTTTGGATAATTCTGTAGGATCATTTAGATCGTATAGATCGTCTGCTTTCCTGAGTAGGTAGTAGCTTAAATAGGTAACGGCGCCGGCTGTGAGAATATGGACGCCCGGGATTGAGCAAGCGATTACGAAGCCCGCAAGCGACACTGCAATGATAAAGGCAGCCACGGCTGCAATTTGAAGTGCTTGGCGGATCATTTTTTCCCGCTCAAAAGATTGTGGCGGTTGTGCAAGAGGAAGGGCGGGTTGTTGTTGAATGGCTGGAATAGACATAGATACCTCTTAAAGAGGTTAGAGGCGAAAAGAATCTTCTTCTCTTTCTTTTATTTCAAGAGTGAAGTTGGCCTTGCGAGAGATGGTACTCACGATCGCAACGGGAAGAGAGATCGGCGTCATGAGTAACGAGAATGAGCGCTTTATTTTCTGTTTTGACGAGATTGAAGAGGATCTCGCTAATCGCGTCCGCATTCGCTTTGTCGAGATTGCCAGAGGGCTCGTCGGCAAAGATAATGGCAGGGTTGTTGCAGAGGGCTCGAGCAATGGCAACCCGTTGCCGCTCGCCGCCAGAGAGGAGTTTAGCTGGGAAATGAGCGCGGTCTTCGAGCCCCACTTTCCGAAGGAGCGAAAGGCCGTGCTCGGCAGTTGGGTTTTTACGGGCGATACGGACCGGCATGAGGACATTATCGAGCGCGGAAAAGTCTTCGAGGAGATTAAAGGCTTGAAAAACGAAGCCGATGTGTTGATTGCGGAGAGCTGCGTCTTGAAGGGAACCGGTTTTGCCCGCGATGAGGAGCTCGCCTTGGTCAAAGGGTTCGAGAGTACCGAGGATGTGGAGCAGGGTTGTTTTCCCTTCGCCTGAGCGGCCTGTGATTGCGATTGACTGACCGGGGAATACTTCGAGAGAGACGCCGGTGAGAATCGAGACCGTTTGGGGTGAGCGGAAAGTTTTGTACAGATCGCGAGCAATGAGAATGGGCTGTTTCATTCAGACCTCAACACTTGTGAAGGGCGAATGCGGCTCGCTTTGATCGCAGGAATGAGGCCGGCGAGAAGGGAGAGGAGAGGAGTCGCAACCAGAACGAAGAGAAGTGCATCGCCGCTGAGCTCGTTAGGGAGGTGTTGGCCGAAAAACGCGGGGTTAAAAGCAGCTCGGCCTTGAATGGCTGAGAGGAATGCGACAAGTGAGTCGATGTTGTGAAGGGTCAGAAGAGCGAGTCCACCGCCGATGAGGCAGGCGATCAGTCCCATCACAACGCCGCAAAAAGCGAAAATCGAGGCGATGCTGCGGAACGAAGCGCCCATCGATTGAAGGATTGCGATTTCCCGTTTTTTGTCATTCACGAGAAGGATGAGGAGAGAAATGATATTGCAGCAAGCGACGAGGAGAATGATCCCTCCGACGAGTGTAAAAAGAGTGCGGTCGCTCCGAAATTGGTGGAGGAGATCTTTTGAAAATTCAAAGTCTTCGTAAGTATCGACTTTCCAGTATTTTCCGATGCCCGCTTCGTGAAGGCGATAAGCGATTTCTTGACGGAGTCCTTCCACCGACTCTCCCTCTTTCGGCCAGACGAAAAAGCCGTTGGTCGGAGTTCCATCTGGGGAGGTCGTTTGTGCTGAGGCATAAATCGTGCGAGTGATGTCAGAAGGGACGATGAGGCATCGATTTCCGAGCGAGACAATACCTGGATCGTAAAAGCCCGCTACGCGAATCGGAATGCGCTGTTCTTGCGTTGTTGCGGAGCCGGGCGCGGAATAGGATAAATAGCCTCGATCGCCCAGAAGAACGCGATTATCACGATAACTCTTCGGCAGGAGCACGGGCGTTTCTGGTCCGGAAGGCAATACAATCCGCTGATCGATCACAGAGGCTGCATAGGTTTTCTGATCGGCTTCAGAAGGAGGTAAAAGAAGGTCGGCCAAACGGGGATTTTCTTCTGAAAGGGAGAGGAGATAACTCATTTGAGTGAGATAAGAGACACGACCTTCTCTGTCGAGTTCGAGTTTGAGCAGCGCCCCGCCAATCTCATAATCTTGAAAGCGCAGGCCGGGATGTTCTGACTGGATCTTTTGTAGTTCATGTACGGCTTGTTTAACCGGATCGACCAATTCAGGTTTTGGCCAATAAAAAGGAATTTCTACATCACTTTCAGCAGAATAAGGATCAGATGCGTGACTCGCGGCCTTTTCGCCAATCGTTTTGAGAGTGAAGTTGGAGGCGGAGGCAAGGCTATCGATTTGGTAGTAGTAAGAGCGGTAGTAGTCTTCTGTTGGTGAGATGCGAACAGGAGCGTGAAGGGTTGTGAGTTTGCCGAGCCAATTCTTTTCGATGCCTGCCGTGACGGAAAGAAAAATGAGGACGAGCCAAACGACAAGAGAGATGACGGCGACTGAAAGTAAGGAAATCAGCGCCGTCGACAGCGATCTTTTTTTGGGAACTAAATATTTGAGAGCTACTTGCAGCTCAAACAAGTTATTTCGCTTCTTTAAAAGTGACGTGTTTACGGAGCTTTTTGTCGAACTTTTTCAGCTCGATTCGCTCTGTGGTGTTTCTTTTATTTTTCATGGTCCAGTAGCACTCGTCGGATTCGGTGCTCTTCAACTTGATGATTTCTCGTGCGCCTTTTGCCATAATAAACTCCTAAATGTGAGGGGAATTTTAACTGAAGTGGGGGTTTCACGCAATGGGAATGCGCGTCTGTGCTTCCAGATCGAGTGGGTCAGAATGGGGGTTTTTAAGAAATTTTTGAGCGCCGAGTCCTGCAATCATCGCTCCATTATCCAGTGTCAGGTCGGGGGAAGGAAAGTAAACTGGAATCGATGGAAACTCTTCTTGAAACAGCGCTCTGAGCCGTTTGTTGTTGCATACGCCGCCGCCCAAATAAATAGCCTGACAAGGAAATTGTTGAGCGGCGAGCTGCGCCTTATGAAGTACATCGCGAAGGGCGGTCTCTTGGAAAGAAGCCGCGAGATTGGCCTTCTCCTCGGGCGTAAAGAGGCGGGGCGTCTGGCTATTTTGCCCTTTCATTGTATAGAGGACGCTCGTCTTCAATCCAGAAAAGGAGAAGTCAAGGGGTCGTCCTTTCACTCGTCCAGCAGTGAGGGGGAAGCGTGCAATTCCATCTCTAGCCAAGGCTTCTACATGGGGGCCGCCCGGGTAAGGTAGGCCAAGGAGGACCGCCACTTTATCAAAGGCCTCTCCGATCGCGTCGTCGACCGTCGTGCCGATTGGGCTATATTCGCCGACCCCATTGATCTGCACCATTAAGGTGTGACCGCCCGAAAGGACCAGGCCGAGGGCTGGAAACTGAAGGGGGGCCTCCATCATCGCCGCATACAGGTGCGCTTCCGTGTGGCTGACCCCGATCAGCGGTTTATTCCATGCCAAGCTGAGCCCTTTGGCAAATTGCATCCCGACCAGCAGGGGGCCGATGAGACCAGGGCCCTTGGCAACCGCGATCAGGTCGATCTCGTTAGGTTGAATGCCAGCCACCTCAATCGCTTCCCGTACGACAGCCACAATCGATTCCGTATGGCGCCTAGAAGAGTACTCTGGAAAGACGCCGCCGAATTTCGCGTGGAGATCGGCTGAGGAGGCGATGATATTGGATAAGATGATTCGCCCATCTTTTACGATTGAGGCGGCTGTTTCATCGCAAGTCGTTTCGATCCCAAGAGAAATCATTTGCCCACCCATCGCAACGCTGCGTTTTTCAACCGAGTTACTCGGCCTATGGGAGGAGGAGAAGAGGGGAGAGAGGCCGGGGAAGGAAGGGGTTGAACAACTACGGGCTGGGGAACGGGAACTTCCACAACTTCAGGCTGCTTTTCCTGCCAGAAATCCAGAGTCCAGTTGACAGTGGCAATTGCCCCATTGAACAAGATGGCGAGCCCATTGATAACGACAGCTTCAAAAGCGGCGATCAGCAGAAAGGGAACGATGGCATAGATCGACACTTTGGCCGCTAAGGCTGCTACGTCAAATGAACCATCTTCGGTCCAAAGGTCGCCCTTGGCCGCTTCTACAACGCCCATGGTGTAGTTCATGTTGATTTCTATCAGATCAAATCTTGTCGTAGTCATAGGAGAGAAATTTTAAGTTCTCTCGGAATTTAGGAGAACCTTAAATTTTACTTTAAAGAGACTAGAGATTTTTTATCGTTACATCGTTATATCTTTATATCGTTTTTTAGTTCGATTCTAAGCAGATCTGTATGGTCAAAGTAAAAAACAACGATATAACGATGAGAGGGGATTATTTTAGGAGGTGGGCGGCAGCGTGGTCTAGGATCCAGAGCGCCTTTTTCTCCGGAGTGCCGATGGCGCTAGCGGGGAAAGGGGATTGGATGGCGGCATTGAGAACGAGAGGAATGATTGCCTGTTTGGAGGCGCCGAGGGCGTAGATAGCTGTGTGGGCGCTTTGATTGATGCAAGGGAATGTGAGAGTGAGGCGATTTCCTTTTTGAGGGACTGGATTCGCTGCGACCCATCGATTTTGTTCCTGGATGGCCGGGGTGTGGGGAAAGAGCGAGGCGGTATGCCCATCTTCGCCGATGCCGAGCATGACGAGATCGAAAAGCGCAGGGCTGAGGAGGCGGCGAATGAGGTCTTCGTAATCGCTCGCTGCGCGATGAAGGTCCGTTTCTCCCTTCATTCGATGAATTTGCGAAAAGGGAATAGGGAGGGTTTTGAGTCCACTTTCCATTGCCATCCGATAATTGCTGTCGGGATGATCGGGACCGACGCCTCTCTCGTCACTCCAAAAAAGATGAACCTTTGACCAGTCGATGGCCGATTTATAGTCTGAAGCGAGCCGTTGATAGATGGCTTTTGGGGTCGAGCCGCCTGAGAGGGCGACAGCAAAAAGTCCTCGCTGTTGAATGGCCCGTTTTGCGGAATGAATCCAATGTTCGGCGGCAAATGAAATGGTTTCTTCTTCGCGTCCGGGTATGATGTAATCGCGCCGACTATCCCAAGATTGAATGGTGCCTTCTAACATAGTTGTTCTTTGTCCAATACAAGCAGCTGTTTGAGCATTTCGAGATAGTGGCTGCTGGTTCCTTTCATACAAATTTCCTTGACGAGCGACTGTCCGGTCGCTGTCTGCCCTAAAAGAAACTGATACGGTAAATCACATTTTTCTGGCGATGAGATTTGGATGTTCACCGAATGATATTCGGTTGGAATGCGCGAGCAGTCGAAATGAGTCCCGTCTTTTGTCGTCAGTTGAATCGAAATAATCGATCCCGGGCCTAATTTTTCCCAAATGGTCGACTCAATCGAGGCGGATAGATTGGAG
>JBEHXF010000055.1:0-11806 GCA_048498835.1 Chlamydiota bacterium
TTTAAGGTGTGGGTTGATGGCGAGGAGCGCTTCAATGAGCTTAGCTCCTTGTAAATCTCCGCTCGGTTCGCCTGCGACGAGAAAGAGATCTATCCGATCCATGAAGCGAGCCATTCGGCGCCCTGCTTGAAGATCTCGGGCGGGGTGCCATGGCCTTGCAATCCGATAGAGGGCGACAAGATGAGTTCTACAGGTGGAGAGCGGTGTTTCGATTGTTCAACGAGCTTCATGGCGAATTCAAAGCAGGAGCGAGTTCCAACGCGAGTGTCTTTATTGCCGATGTAGAAGCGGATGGGTTTATCTGCGAGCTGCTCGGCGAGAGGGGCGACGTCGAGGGATCGAACGAGGGGATGGTCTTTTAAGTCGGCGAATTCGCGCGCTTTACTGAGCGTTGTGACGGGAGCAAATTGAAGGACTGCTTTAAAGCGAGACTCGCGCGCTGCGAGATGGGAGGCAATGAGTCCGCCGCGTGAGAGGCCGGCGAGGCCGAGTTTTGTTGGATCGATCAGTTTTTGTCGGATTCCGAATTCAACGGCCGCGAGGGCTTGATCGAAGAACGGTTCAAACGGATCGATTCCTTTTTCCATCTCTTCAGCCCAAACGCCGAGCGCTTTGGTTGGATCGAGATTGTTCTCGTGAGCGGGGAGTGTCAGGGAAAAGAAACGGATCCAGCGGCCTGCTAAAAATTGGATCGGCTGGTTGTAGGGATCTTTGGTGAGCGAATCGGGACCTGAGAGTGCAAAATAGAAGATCGTGGGAAGCGGACCGTGGTCGAGGGCGGGGCCAACGTGGTACAAGGAGATCCCTTGCCGTACGTTAAGCTCCGTGCACTGGATCTTGTGACTCATGGTTAGGTGGCCTTCTTCTTCGACGTCTTCTCCGTCGTGGGCGATCAGTAGAGGGCGGCGGGAGATTTTGATCGTAGCTCGCCTCTGTCCAAATCGTATAAAACGGAAGGAGATCGGGTTGAATGGCAGCTCGAAGTTTAAAGAGTTGCAAGGCGAGGACGAAAATCGGATCGCGAGGCGGCTTTGGACGGCGAAGTGGCCGATCATCGAGCGGCTGAATTCTAAATTGCGACGCGAGAATGAAACCGACCATGCTGCTCAAGCGGCGGGGCAAGAGGAAAAAAGGCTCGAAGGTTTCGTCGACAGTGCGAAGAGCTTCTTCTTGAATGATCCCGAGGTGAAACGGTCGATCGCTCTTTTGAGCGCGCTGTAAAAGGCGGTGGCGAAACAGAGGAAAGAGGAGCGCGGCGACGAGAACGGCTCGATCGAGGGGATTTTTTCGGATTTCGTTATCAGCTTCGCACAGAAGTGCGAGGACTTCATTGTCCGGATTTTGGTCGAAGTATTCTGCCACTTTGGGTAGGAGAGGGCGCAAGAGGCCGTATTCATGCAGCAAGTGGAAAAATGATTTCGCCGAGCCCGATTCGAGCATGCGGAGTAATTCTTCCAAAATACGCGCAGAAGAACTTTTTAAGATTTCTCCCTTGCAATTGAGAAGAGCTTCGAGTGTGGGGCGATCGATATCGAGGCGGAATCTGGCGCAGAATTTAATGAGGCGAATCATCCGGACGGGATCTTGGCTAAAACGAACTTCAGGCTGGCCGATCGTGCGAAGGATTCTCTTAGCGATGTCTGGATATCCATCGACATAGTCAATGACCGTTTGCGACTGTGGGTCATAGAAGAGACCGTTGATGGTAAAGTCGCGGCGGAGCACATCTTCTTCCTCCGTACCCCAAACGTTATCGCGGACAATTAGATCAGCGCTCGATTCACCGGCGCGGAAAGTGGAAACTTCAATGATTTTTTTGCCAAACCGGACGTGTGCCAGGCGGAACCTGCGACCGATTAAAATGGCGCTGCGGAAGATGCTGCGCACTTCTTCAGGCTTGGCGGAAGTGGAGATATCAAAATCTTTAGGGCGTTGTTTCAAGAGGAGATCGCGCACGCCGCCGCCTACCAAATAGGCCTTGTGGCCAGCTTGGCGAAGCTTTTCGATCACATAGAACGCATGTTGGTCGATCTGATCAACGGAAATCTGGTGTTCGTCTAGCGGGTATATTTTCGGTTGCACGCAATACGGGGAAGATCTATTCACTGCTCCCCAGAGTACGCGAATAAGATCTAAAAGTAAAGCTCTACCCCTTGCGCACTTAAAGAACTTCTTGTATGGAGAGCTTATGTTCCGCTCGATTTCGAAATATCAGATCCTCGTCCTCTTCACGGCTCTGCTCGCGATTTGCGCCATTGCCGCTGAGGCGGTTTACTATGCGCTTAAGATCCCCGATCCGATTGCTGTTGATACCGTGGGTCAACCCACTATCGGCAATCCGAAGGCCAAAGTAGAAGTTGTTGTATTTGAAGACTTTAGATGTCAAACCTGCTGGCTATTTAACCAACAGGTCTATCCTAAAATTCAACAAAAATACATCACCTCTGGCCAAGTTCGCTACACTCTTGTCCCTCTTGCCTTCCTCGATGATTCTAAGCCGATCGCCAACGCAGCTCTTGCCGTCTACAAAATCGCCCCCGACCGCTTCTTCGCCTATGCCCATGAGGCCTTTAATTATTACCAACACCACGAGCCAGACGAAAAATCACTTCTGGCGCTGGCGGCTAAAGTGGGTGGAATCGATCTAGAACAGCTCGAATCGTGCATTGCGACCCATTGCCACTATCCAGAAATCGAGAGAAATTTTTACTGGGCACGCGACTTGATGGGGCCCGACTTCGGGACACCTGCGCTCTTCATCAATGGGGTTCGCACTTCGCCGAAAAGCTACCGGGTCATTGAAACTCGCATCGATCGGGCGATCTATTTAGCGGAGAAGGAAAACCGATGAGAAGATGGGCTCTCTATTTCGCGTGGGTTGTGACTCTGATCGGCCTTTTTGTCAGCCTTTATTTTGGGGAGATTTTAAAAGTAGAACCGTGCCGGCTCTGCTGGTATCAGCGCTGCTGCCTCTTTCCGCTAACCATTCTCCTGGGCATCGCTACCTATCGAGATGATCGAAATTTCATTCCCTACGGAATGGTTCTCGCTTTCTTAGGTTGCGGCTTCGCTATCTACCAGTGGCTGGAAACGACCTTTCCCTCGCTTCGCACAGCGGCGATTTGCGGCTATGTGAACGATTGCACCGAGTCTGTTTTTATGCTCTTTGGATTTATGACCTTGCCCATCATGAGCGCCACGGGCTTCGCGCTGATCTTTCTCTTACTTTTGCTGGCTCGGGAGAAAGCGCCATCTCATTGAAGCTTGTCCTTCATTATTGACCCGTACATTCGCCTCTAGAGGAATCGGCGCAGATTCTTCATTTGGGAAGGCTAATTCTAGATATTGAGTAGCTGAAATCGATCTGCTGTGAGAATCTGCTCGAATGATTGTTGGGTAAGAGCCTGCTTTTAGCGGAGTTTGTCTAACTAACATTCCAAGAGGATTACCTACGAATGACTCCGTAATCTTTACTGTAATGGGACCCACCATTCCTTGATGAAGCATGCTCAATACATTGAGGGATTTTCTCTGTCGCGAACGAAGCGATCTTGCATCGAAATGTTTCTCATGAAAAGGTAGCTCGCTTAAGCCCAAAGAAGCGACGAGTGGATCAAATTCTGTCATTCTTTGTCCATTTACTCGAATATCTGTCCTTGGCAAATCTCTCATGATTTGAGTTTTAAGCCTTTCTAGGTTCCAATACGAATCTTGATGATAAGTGGAGGCAATGAGTTCTTGGAATTGAGGAACAGGCACAATGTCTTCCTCTTCATCCGTTTGCATCTGACGAATCAGAGCGAGGAAGTCTTTTGGATTTTTCACAACAGAAGACCAGTTCGCCTTTTCTTTTGGAATTTCTTGCCGGACGATTTTGTAGCCCTCGACAAGATCTGAACGGATACGTTCTCTTTGCTCTGGAGTTAGGTTGGCAATTCGGTTGAAGACATTGAGAGCTAAGTTGAGTCGTTTGGGTATTATTGCTTCATTTTTAATGATGAAAGGGGCCAAGGCGCTGAAGAAGATTTCGCCTAAAACAGTGGGATCAGTCTCCGTATTTGTTTGAACCGCACGGATCATTTGATCGACGAGCTTGCTCGCATTTCCACGATCTTTATCGTCTTTGCAGCTTGCGTTCATGTAGGAGACGTTGAGACGGATCATCAGAGAGGTCTTGAGATAAGAATAGAAAATCATCAAGAAATCTTGCTTTTCTTGAAGGCTGTTCGGCTCTTGGTTGTTGAAATAGAGCGCTTGGACTTTTTCCCATAGCTCTTCTGCGTCGATTTCTTGATAAGCTGCAGGTAAGGCGAATCCTTCTCTCCGTTCTTTTAAGGCAGTCAGTACATCGTGCTTAAATTGCGCAGGCGTGAGATTGTTTTTTTCCCAAAGATGGCCATCCATCGGGAGAGCTAGATAGTGGAAGTTGGGATAAGTTTGTTCGAGTGCTTGGATCGCTCGGCTCCGATCTGCTTCACCATGAATTTCCTGATCATCACTTTCTTGGTGATTGACGTAAAGGACTCTCTTTCCCGAATTCAAGAAGCCTTTGTATTCTGGAATTACTTCAGCGCGCGAAGAATAGTCTCGGATGACTTCAGCAACTCCACTTAAGCCTGGGATTTTTCCTACCATATTCGCTGCTTCACGGCCTAGGAGGCCAAAAAAGCTGGGATCAATCGTTGGCGTGCCGTGACGAAGGATCGCAATTTCTCTCGCTTCGTTTTGTTCATGCGAGAAGGAGACTTTAGAGTGAACCCAAGGAGTATTGGCTGTGGCTGTAGGATCAAAACCCAAGCCCACAGTGCCTTGGAATTTTTCAAATTCTTTCGCAATCAACCGCTTTCTAAAAGCAGGGGGAACTGTGATCAATCGCTCATTTGCTTGACCGATGGAAGTGGCTAGATTTTCTAAAGTCAGTATTGGAAGGTGATAGAGAGAAGATTGTGGAGCGCTCAATGCTTTGAGAACAAAGTTTTCTAAATGAGGGTACATATAAACCCCGGTATACTTTGTATGGCAGAGATCTTCTAAAATCTGTTTTGCGCGAGGGAACTGCTCTTTGGCGGGATTACTGAGTGCGTCTCGCAGATGGATTAAATGGTGAGCGTATTGTGATCGAATGGAAGGGTAGCCTTCAAAATTTGTCAGGGCACTGATAGCGCAAAATGCATCGACGGGAAAGTTCGGGTTTCTTAATTTTACTGCCCCCCGATAATGGGCAACAGGATCTAAATTTTCTGCAGTTGCTGCTTCTGCAAGCATTTCAAGAACAGTATCTAAATCTCGATGTCTATTGAGCGTTTCTTGCGCGGCATGCAGCGCATAGTGATACTTTTTCCCTTTTTCCGGATTGCCCGGGTCAAAGAGGATCGAAGCGAGATTAGAGGAGATGGTTTCGAGAGTAGATGGCGCTATGCGCTGAGCTGGTGTAAAGGAATCAACAGAGTGTTCCACCAATTGAAAACCGTCATGACTTTCGGATAGGCGTCTAGATCGACTACTACTCAACAAAGGCGAAGAAGGGGGGGAACTTTGCTTGGAGTCATCAGATGAAAAACTGCGAAACTGTAGATTTGGATCGGATCTTCGTCTTGTTGTGGGGTGGAGCAAAGGAGATTGAGGAGATATTGGCGATGCATCTAAATCGACAAAAGGGGGAGTAATAAGTGTAATTTGTCGAGGAGTTCTTTGTGGAGTAGGTGTGAGAAGTGGAGAGTGATGCTTTTCATCATCGTCTCTAGAGATTGTGATTCGATTTGGACGTTGAAGAAAGAGATTTTTCCTCGGTGTTCTGGTTGGCGTCGCAGGAGGTGAATCGGGAAGGGGAACATCTTCAGGGTTAACTTGTAGAGGTTGTTGAAGTTCTCTTAAGAGATTTTGCCTGGGTGTTCTGGGTGGAGTCTGAGGACGAATAGGGATTGATATTTCTGCTATAGGAATGACAGGTGGTTCTTGGTGAACTTCAGGAGGTTGTTGCGGTTCTCTAAAGAGATTTTGCCTGGGTGTTCTGGGTGGCGTCGGAGGAGGTGAATCAGGAAGGGGAACGTTTTCTGGGTTAATTTCAGGAGGTTGTTGGGGGCCTCTGCCGCCAGCGGCAGCGAGGGCAGCTGCACCGAGCCCAAAAGCGAAAAAGGAAAGTCCATTCAATCCTGCTTCATCGGGTGTAGATTGCGTTCCGTTTACCGGAGCAGATGCAGGCGGTTGGAAGCTGCTTTGAAAAGGAGAATGATCTCGCCTCGGGGTTTTAGGCTCTGGGATCGGTGTTTGAGGAGCGGAAGTTGGGGGTTGTACAGGACTCTGAAAGGGGGAGTGACTTGGACGTGGTGTCGTCGGTTGCGCGTCTGAGCGAAAAACTGCAGAGGTAACGTTGTTTTTTAATTCATGAAGAGTGGAAGAAATATTCGCTTTTGCGTGGGAGACAGAAGGGGCGATGTGTGCCATCGCTCTTGAGGTTAGATCGAATGCAGCGGCGGGCATAGTTGACGCGAAGACGGCAGCGCTGGCTACTACCGGATTTATAGAGGGAGAGACGACAGCGAGAGCGTTCGCTGCTACGGCTTGTACAGCGCCAGCATTAGCCAGGACTGGAGCTGCAGCGCCTCCGCTGTAAACATAAGCTGCGGCCGCAGCACCGGCGAGTCCCAGGCCCGCTGCAGCAATCGCAATTCGGGAAATGGGTGACGATGGCTCTTTTGCAACAGGCTGGGGAGTTATTTCTACCGGCTGTGGAAGTGGGGCAGGATCTGGAGCTAATTCTACGGGAATAGGAGCTGCTGGTGGAGGCTGAATGTCGGATTTAACAGGAACGGGTAGAGGGGAAATTTTCTGAGTCGTGAGATTGTGGTAGAGATGATGAATTCCATCCGCTAGGAGCGTGATCAATGGAAGGACAATCGTGCAGGCACACAAAATCGTCAGCGCAACTTTTGCCACCTTAATCCAGGTTTTATCTTCTGCTTCTGGTAAAAGCCCCGTAGTATAAGGTAAAGCTAACCGGATAGAAGAATTTAAATTGAGTGAGGCGTCCATATTGGGAAGTTAATATAACAGACGCCTGATTAATAATGTATTATATATTCTTTTGTTTAATTTCTTGGCTGGGTTCGCTGTTTTGGGTCCAACAGGGGCAAATCCGTTTGTACCAGGGGAGGCGGGGAGGTGGGGGGGGATCATTCATTTGAATCACCACTTGGGGAACAGGTGATTGGGAATCTGTTACCGTTGGTTCTGCTATCGTTTTTGATGATTCTTGAGGGAGAATGGAATCGGATTCTTCCGATTCTGAGGCTGAAGTTTCAGGGCTTTCACTCGCAGCTTCTGCTGTTTTTATCACGACAGGGGGCGGCAAGATGTCAACGTTTGCCGAATCCGATAGAGCTGCTTTATGAGATTGTAAATTTTCGGATGGAGGATCCTCGCCTGGGAGAGGAGCTTCGTGTAACGCTTCTGATCTTGGGGAATGGGGAGGTTGTTTATCACTCACTTTCGGAGATTTTTTTTCTTCAGATAAACTCATCCAGTCGCTGTCTTCTGGGTCGTCTATAGGTTCTGGTGTCAAGCGACGTTGGGATGTGACTGGCGATATGGACATAAGTAGATCTCCTAAAAAAGACGCTTGATAGGATTGGATATAAATTTATTTTTTACAAGATCTTTCTTAAATCTTTGCAATTTGCGCCTCTTGGCTAAACTGCTCTCTTTTTAAAAATCTGGTAGATCGGTAAGTTGATAAGACTCAAAAAAGGAAGCGGCGATGGCAAAGCTCTATTTTCGTCACGGAACAGTCGGTAGCGCAAAGACACTCAATTTACTAGCGGTCGCGCACAATTATAAACAGCAAGGGAAGAAAATCATTTTAATGAAGCCCGATCTCGATAGCCGTTTTGGAAAAGAGCGCATTAAATCGCGTGCGGGGCTTGAAATGCAAGCCGATGTTCTCATCGTAAATGAAAAGTCTCTCGTCGGCATTGATTACACTGGCGTTTCTTGTGTATTGGTCGATGAGGCGCAATTTTTAGGAGCGCGTGTGATCGACGAATTGAGAAGAGTGACGCTCGATTGGGATCTGCCGATTATTTGCTATGGCCTTCGGACCGATTTTAAGTCCCATTTGTTTGAAGGATCGCATCGTTTGATGGAGCTGGCCGATTCGATTGAAGAAGTGAAGGCGACATGCCATTACTGCAATCGGAAATCGATCATGAATCTCAAGCATGTCAACGGACTGGCAACGAATGAGGGCCCCTCAGTTGAATTGGGCGCAGAGGAAAAATATTTTCCCACTTGCTATCGCTGCTACCGGCGCGAAATCGATAAAGCGCTCCTGGCAAAAATTCAGGTCGCCTCCTCTTCTGCCACTCGCAGGTGAAGAGTTACACAGAGACAGAAAGGAGCCGCGCTGCGTTTAACTTAAGGAAATCTTCTTTCCAGTGGTAGCGGTCGAGGAGGCCATCGGTGGGGCGGCCCAAGATGAGATGCGCGAGATAGAGCGCTTCAATTGAAGAGAGACCTGCCTCAGGATCTGGACACTCTGTTTGTCTGCGAGGATAGGCTGTTCTAAAACCAGGGGGCAAACTGCGTGCTTCCAGTGGCGGAAGTTGTTTTTCCATAATTTGCGCCAGCCGCCAGGTCCCATCGATGAGGAGAAGGGGTTTATTGGCATCGGCTCGAGTCAGAGTTGGCGCGCCCATTTTCAGCACGAGACAATGGCTGAGATCGGGCAGGCTATCGACTGGATAGGTATAAAAGGTGAGATCGGGACGCTGCTCGAGTCCTGAGAGGGAACATTTTTTCAGATTTTCGCGTCGGTGTCTTAAGATAATCATGTGATGAATTTGTATTGGCCCACTTTCAGGAGCTCTTTCGGGATTTCAAAGAGAAAACGAGAGGGATTTGTAGGATGTGCTTTTCCCATTCGAAGGCGCGAGCGGGCCATACTGAGGGTCAGGTATTTTCTTGCGCGGGTGATGCCGACGTAAAAGAGGCGGCGCTCTTCTTCAATGCCTGTCTCTACAGCCCCTTTTTCATGCGGAAGGATATGATCTTCCAGTCCCACGATAAAGACAGCGGGAAATTCGAGCCCTTTTGCGCTGTGGAGCGTCATCATTTGTACTTTATCTTCTTGCGAGTTTTTGGCATGGGTAGCAAAAGATTGCTTAGCTAGAGCGGTATTGGCAACAAAGTGCTGAAGCGAAGCTTCGTCTCCCTGCCCCTCTTTTTCCAGATCGTCTTCATATTGAGAAAGCGCGTTGACACATTCTTGGACGTTTTCCCATTTGAAATCGCGCATTTTGTCGCTTTTTACATCGTCTTCGATCGCTTTTTTATAATTGATTTCTTGCAGAAGCCAGGTGAGTCCTTCATGGAGCCGTCCTTCATTAAAACGGCGGCGCGATTTTTCCATTAAATCGACGAAGTTTCTGATTCCGACGAGCCCTTTAGGATGGTTTTCAAGGGGGCGCTTGCCACTTGCAATATCGGTGATCACTTGCCAAAGCGGAATATCGGCAGAGCGATTTGCTTGGGTTAGTTCATCGAGAAGAGAATCGGAGATTCCGCGGCGCGGCACATTGAGAATTCTAAGGAGCGCTTCTTGAT
Source organism: Chlamydiota bacterium (assembly GCA_048498835.1). Taxonomy (GTDB): domain Bacteria; phylum Chlamydiota; class Chlamydiia; order Chlamydiales; family SM23-39; genus CAITMJ01. The sequence continues at coordinate 9,601 of JBEHXF010000055.1, forward strand.
CCAGTGGGTTGGCGATGGTGCGTAAATAGGCGAGGAGATCTTTGATTTCGCTCCGCTCTGTGAATTCAAGGCCGCCAAACACTTCATAAGGAATGCCCCGATTCCAGTGGCCATCTTTTGCCTGCCAGGGGGCTTGCATCAGCGCCATTTCAAAAGCGCGAGATAGTGCATTGGAGCGGTAGAGAATGGCCATGTCTTTCCACTTGAGCCCTTTTGTCTCGCGGAAATGGATGAGTCTTTGAATCACAGCGCTCGCTTCTTCGGCATCGGTTGGCGCGTGGAAAACTTCGATGAGTTCTGCTTGCTTATCTGAGCTCCAGAGCTGTTTTTGGTGCCGATTTTTATTGTGGCCAATCACTGCATTCGCTGCATCTAGGATGACCGAGGTGGAGCGGTAATTTTGCTCTAATTTGATCAGTGAATCGGCTTTGAAATTCAGGATGTTTTTTACATCCGCTCCGCGCCAGCCGTAGATCGACTGATCGTCATCGCCCACGACACAGAGATTTTGATATTTTCTCGAGAGGAGCTCGGCGAGGCGAAATTGTGCTGGGTTTGTATCTTGGTATTCATCGATCATGATGTAGCGAAAACGGTCTTGATACCGCTCGAGAACATCGGGATGATCTTCAAAAAGGCGGATCGCCAGCGTGATCAAGTGATCGAAACTGACAGCATTGTAGGCGCGCAACGTAGATTGGAGGCGGATGTAGAGATCTTTGGAAAATTTATCGTGCCAGGTGCCTTTTGCTGCTTCATCGGGAGAAAATCCCTTATTCGACGCCTGAGAGAGTGCTGCGAGGGTGGGAGCGAGTGAGGGTAGTTCTCCTTCATGTCCGAGTAGATCGCGAGCGATTTGGGTGATGATTCGGTTGAGGTCCCGCTCATCATAGAGACTGAAATCCTTGGTGTAGCCGAGCCGCTCGATTTCTTTTCGGAGCACCTGCATGCAGAAGCTGTGAAAAGTAGAGAGAGTCACTCCTTTCGCTTGTTGCGAGCCGATCAGAGCTTCGACCCGGTGGCGCATTTCAGCTGCGGCTTTATTGGTGAAGGTGAGACCCAAAATCGATTGGGGTTGCACTCCACATTCCTGGATGAGGTGGGCAATTCGCTGGACAATGACGCGTGTTTTGCCGGAGCCTGCGCCAGCTAAAACAAGGACGCGTCCGTTGACCGTGCGGACCGCTTCTTTTTGATTAGGATTTAACTCGGGCATAGGGTGTCACCAACGTATGAAAGTCGGCGAGAATATCGGCAAGCTTAGCCGTTTTGGCTCGCTGTCTTGGGACGATGTGCAGTTCGAGCGTAGGCCATGTGGTCCGCAATTCACGGAATGCCTCGCGGACGAGCCGCTTAAAGCGATTTCGTTCGCAAGAGGAGCCATACTTACCCGATGCGGTGATCCCAAGTCTTGATACGCCCGCTTTAGAGGGTCTTATATCAATACAGAGACTTTTACCGACAGCTCTTTGGCTGTCGGCTTTCATCGATCGGAAGTCTTCCCGTTTCAGTAAACGGAATTGTTTAGGGAAGGAGCGATTCACTCGGAGAGGGTCTTGCGGCCTTTGCGACGGCGGCGGCTCAATACTTTCCGTCCACCCGCAGTTTTCATGCGTTTGCGGAATCCATGTGTTTTCTTACGATGACGTTTGCTAGGTTGATAGGTTCTCTTCATGTCCGATCCAAAAAGTAAAAAGTTACAGGATAAGAATATACAGAGTTGAGGTAAAAGAGGGAAGAGGAAGTTTACACACTGTCGGGATGCTCCGCCCCCGCCCCCAGGGGCCCTACCTGAGACTTTGCCGACCAGGGCTCCGCCCTTATCGCGTGCTCGCCCTCGGTCGTGCAAAGCACTGTCCCTTCGTGCTGCGCCTCGATTCAGCTTTGTCTCAGCGGGCATCGGCTGCTCAAAGCGCTCCAGCTTCGCTTTCGCGTCCTTTCGCAGGGAAGGTCGCCAACTTCGTGTCGGCCTGCTTCGCGAAGCGGCCTATTCCCGCGGCGAAGCTCGCGGTCATTAACGTGCCCGAGTCCGTGCCCGATTTTTTTAATGGCTGCTCAAAGCGCTCCAGCTTCGCTTTCGCGTCCTTTCGCAGGAAGGCCGCCAACTTCGTGGCGGCCCAGTTCGCGAAGCGGCCTATTCCCGCGGCGAAGCTCGCGGTCGATTCCGTGCCCGAGCCCGTGTGCGTGCCCGTGCCCGATTTTTTTT
>JBEHXF010000056.1:0-11347 GCA_048498835.1 Chlamydiota bacterium
CTCTTCTTTTAGGGTGCGGGGCATCCCCGCCTCTGTGAACTCTTTTATATCTTTGTGTCCTCTGTGATTTATTTTGTAAGTCAGACTGAAGGCTATTTCAGCCACTGGTTGCGGATCGAGTCGATGAGCTCAAGATCAGCTGAAGCAATCCCCAATCCTGTACCTTGCGGCAGCAAAATTTTTGGCAGTGGCAGCTCGTCGAAAAAGCGCCCCGCTTCAAAAGCGTGCGTTTGGATATTATCGACCAAAATCACCGCCTTTGAACGGAGATAGCGTCGCCAATTATCATAGCCAATCTTGAGAACCTGATACGAGGGCTCAACATTGAGATGAAGAAGATCGATCGGCCGATCCCAATTCTTAGAGATATCCCGAAACGGGCCGATAATCAGATGGATATTTTTCACATAATTAAAGCGAAGCGCATTGGAAATATTTTGGAAGGCGCTATCGAGTAAAATACACTTTTCCGCATAAGCCGCCCCTGGCTCGAACCAATCGATTCCGTAGACATTTCCCCGATTTTTATAAGCGAAGAAAAGGGTAGAAAGACCTCGGTGCACGCCGAGATCAACAATGGTTTTTGGATGGAGCTTTTTCACAAGCCAGAGCGAAAAGGCTTCCTGAGATTTCCAGGTCCCTTCAATAGAGCGCATAAAATCTAACGCTCGATTATTTTTTTTAATCACATGCATAATTTTGGCAAGAGTGTATGCCAGACATGGGAAGATGTACAGAACTAATCAAGAAGCGTGCGCACAGTAAGTGTGCGAATGCCGCGTAAGCTCAGGTCGATAATGGTAAATTCGTAGTCGTCGATGCGGATGATTTCTCCCCGCGCTGGACCATGATCCAAAGTGGCGATCAAAAAGTCACTCAGCGTGCTCGCATCGTCCCCTTTCAAATCTGCTTCAAACTGCCGATTGAATTCGGCAAGCGTCATCGACCCTTCCAGAGTTCTTTCAATGAGATGGGCTTGATCTTCTTCTGGAATGGAGCGCTGCTCTCGACCGAAGATTGTATCGACAATTTGATCGAGACTGAGAATGCCACATGCTTGACCTGAAGAATCGAGAATGACTGCGACTACCTGATTGTTGCGACGAAACTGATCGAGAAGTTGCAAAATCGAAGTATCGCGAGTCACAAACCAAGGTGATTTACAAGAATCTAAGATTTTATCTGAATCGTGAAGGCGGAGGATCGAGCGCACATTTCCGATGGCAATGATGTTATGGGTGGTTTTATGGTAGACGGGCAAAATAGGCGTGTAACGATGGGCGAGATGCTCCCGCACATCGCGCACGGTTGCATAGCTAGGGAAGAGCTGCGTTTGCGCAAGAGGCTGCATGAGCTGATCCGCAGTTGAGGTCTTCAACTGAAATACAGCAGTCACGAGAGCCGTGAGTTCCTCTTCACGCCCCTCTCGATCTTCAAAAGCCATTTTCACTTCTTCGCGAGAGAGAAACAGAGGCGTTTCTTGGGGCCGGCCCATCAGAAAGTGAATTCCTTTGGAAATCTGATCGAAGGTCCAGGTGATAGGACTCAAAAGGCGCGCCAAGAAGACCATGAGTGGAGCCAGCGTCATGGCGATTTGCTCGGGGTGACGGCGAGCGGCAAAGAGCGGCGCAAGCTCCCCAAAGATGACGACGATCACGACTTGGCTCAGAGGAGCCCAATCGGGATCGAGGTGGATCGATTCATAAAACCTACGAGCGCACTCCGACCCAATTTGAAGAGAGGCGTTGATCCCAACAAGCGTTGTACCGAATAGCCGAGAGGGGCGCTTCAAAAGAAAATCGAGCCACTTAGCTCGCCGCTTTCCACGGCTAACGTAGTACTGCAGGCGTATTTTATTGAAAGAAACGCAAGCCATCTCAAACAGAGCGAAAAGCCCCTGGATCACGACAGCGAGAAGGGTAAATCCAAGCCAGTGGATCATCGGCCCCTCTTTTTAGGAGTGTGAAGGCGACGCACATAAATTCGTCGAACCCGATTTGGTTCGGCAGCGAGGACGTAGAAGAAAAAATGATCGGTGGCATACTTGACACCGGTTTGGGGGATATCGCCTAATTGTTCGATGAGCCACCCACCGAGAGTTACGACATTCCCCTTCGACTCGAGCTCCCGCCCAAAGATCCCTGCAAACTCAGTCAATTCGAGCTTGCCGCTGGCGATGATCACATCTTCACCCGAACGAGTGTAGAGACTTTTCGTATCGCGTCGGTCGAGAATTTCGCCTACTACCCCTTCGATTAAATCCTCTTGCGTAATCAAACCCGATACAGAACCATATTCATCGACGACAATCGCAATGCTTTCACTCCTCTCCCGCATCGATCGCAGAAGGGTCGATGCCTTTGTCGTCTCCGGCACATAATAAGGTTTGCGGAGGAAAGATCGCAGGTCTTGGCTCGTTTTAAGGGCGGGTTTACTGAGAAAGTACTTTCGCGTTGTTAAAATCCCGAGCAAATTTTCCAAATCTCCGTCGCAGACAGGTACGCGTGTCGTCTCTTGATCGACCAGGAGATGCTCTAAGGCAGACAGCGGCTCTTGAATATCGTAATAGAGGATTTCCTCACGTGGACGCATTTGCTCTTTAACGAGGGTTTGCTCCAGATCTAGAGCGCCTCGAATCAAGCGGCTTTCCGCCTGGTGAAGAACGCCGCTTTCCTCAGACGTTTTGAGCACATGGCGAAGCTCATCAGCAGTGATCTCTTTTTCCTCTTTTAAAAAGAAAAACATAATGCGAGAAATCACGCTCGTCACTTGAGTCAGCCTTCTCCGAATAGGCCCCAGCACCCTAGCTGTTCGACTAATTACGGGCGCCACTCGGTATGAAATCCGCGCATTATTCGGCATTGCCACCGATTTGGGGATTACCTCACCAAAAATAAGAGTCAGGGCAAGAGGTAGCCCAACTTTAAGACTCCACTCAGTAAACTGATCGAAAATACTCGAAACCGTGTTCTGGACTAAAATATTGGCCAGGACATTCAACATCAAAATGGTGACGAGAACATCTCGTGGCCGCTCCATCAAGTGAGCGATGATGGCCAGGCGCGGCTTATCCGATTGCCGATAAGAGCGGAGCTGGAGTGGCGATAAAGAAAACAGCGCCGTCTCAGAACAAGAGAGGAAAGCTGACGTTGAAATCAGAAGAAGCAGGGCGAAGACGAGAAGGGCAGCGCTCATTTCTTAAAGTGGACTTTTAGAAAACCCTCTGGAACCACGCCGAGTTCTCGGAGGAGTACCAGTTCGATCCAAGAAGGATCGCCCTGAGAAGCGATACGGAGATTGAGCTCTTCTTTTTCCATGAGAGCTAATCTTTTCTCTTTTTCCATTTCAGTCAGGCGAAAATTCAGCTCGGAAAGCGTGTGATTGCGGCTCTTAATCGCCTGCATGCAAGCGACTAAAGCTAAGGAACAAAAGGCCAGAACCCACCACGATCGAACCAATGCTGACATGTAACCACTCCGAACGCTATTATCTATATTACCGAATTATGTGCTATTTTAAATCGAAGGGCAGGTAATTCCTACCTGTTTCATGTACTTTCCCTTCCTGTCTGCATACGATGTTTCACACACCTCATCCGAGGTGAAAAAGAGAACCTGGGCTAGCCCTTCCCCTGCATAAATAATAGCGGGAAGAGGGGTTGTATTAGAAATCTCGAGCGTCACATACCCTTCCCATTCCGGTTCAAAGGGGGTAACATTAACAATGATGCCGCAGCGCGCGTAAGTTGACTTTCCAATGCAAAGAGTCAGAACATTTCTCGGAATACGGAAATACTCAACGCTGACCGCCAAAGCGAAAGAATTGGGAGGAATCACACAATAGTCCCCTTCGATATCGATAAAGGCGTTAGGACTAAAATTTTTCGGATCAACAATGGAATTATGGATATCGGTAAATACTTTAAATTTTCTATCGACGCGTAAATCGTATCCGTAACTTGATAAACCATAACTGACGATTTTTTTTGCACCATCTTCTCGGACAAGACCGTCGGAAAAGGGCTCGATCATCCCATGTTCCAACGCCATTTTGCGGATCCACTTATCGGGTTTTGGCATATTATTTTTCCTCGGAATTCAGTGACAGATGCTTACAGTAATGTATAGCGTCTGAAATCCTTTTCTTGCTACAGTTTTCGAATATGAGCGAAGAGTTTATTGAGTCATCCTGGGTACAACCCGATAAACCGTTTGAAATTCCCCTGCGTCCGCAGTCGCTAGACGACTTTGTCGGACAAGAGTCGGTCCGAAAAAGACTCGATGTATTTATTCAAGCGGCAAAATCGCGCGGCGAAGCGCTCGGTCATTGCCTTTTTTCCGGACCACCTGGCCTAGGAAAAACAACTCTTGCGCACATCATCGCAAAGACGATGGGGACTCAACTCTTTGTCACTTCAGGTCCCATGATCGACAAAGCGGGCGATCTAGCTGGCTTGCTCACGAATTTAAAAGCGGGCGACGTTCTCTTTATCGATGAGGTTCATCGCCTTTCAAAAGCTGCCGAAGAATATCTCTACCCAGCCATGGAAGATTTTTGCCTCGATCTCATGATCGACTCAGGACCAAACGCACGCAGCGTACAAGTAAAACTCAACCCCTTTACCCTTGTTTGCGCAACCACTCGCTCTGGTCTGCTGAGCGCGCCGATGAGATCGCGCTTTGTCGTCAACTTGCGTTTGGACTATTACGATCCCAAAACTCTTTCTCAGATCCTCATCCGCTCTGCGGCTATCCTCAAAACGATCTTACTGGCAGATGCAGCAGAAGAAATTGCCCGAAGATCGCGCGGCACGCCTCGCATCGCCAACAATCTACTCCGCTGGGTCCGCGATTACGCCACCACCTCGAACCGAAAGAAAATCGACCTGACAACCGCGCGCGAAGCATTAGAAATGCTCGCAATTGACGATTTAGGCTTAGATGAAATGGACAAAAAAATTCTGTCCGTTATCATAGAACATCACAAGGGTGGTCCTGTGGGCCTCAATAATTTGGCTGCCGCAGTCGGCGAAGAACCTCATACCTTAGAAGAAGTGTATGAGCCTTTTTTAATCCTCCAGGGATTTATTAAGCGGACTCCGCGGGGACGCGAAGCAACAGGCCTGGCCATTGAACATTTAAAAAAACGAGGGATGTGAATCCATGAAGACAATCATCAGTGCGCTACTCTGCTGCGCAAGTTTAGCTCCAGTGTATGCTGGCGAACGTTCGAGCTTGCTTGAACATATTTCCGAATCGATTTCTCCCCGAACTATTCAAGTGCTCTTGGAAAAAGATGCCAGCGAGGCCCTCTTAGAAGTAAAAGGTCCTTACCACATCTTCAATCCCCACGACAATTCTCGTGTAGCTTCTGGTCTTTTGGGAAAACGATTCATGGTTCATGAACTGGAAAATGGACTTAAATGGGGAGAAGAGTTCCCCGGCATTCACCAGATGACGATTAAACCTCGCTCGGCCGAAACAACTTTATTCGTCAACGGCATCCAATACAGCGGCTCGATTTCCATCTATGGCGTTGCAGGCTCTATTCACATCGTCAACGAACTGGAAGTCGAAGATTACGTCAAAGCGATCCTCTCTCCGCAATTCACTTCTCCTCTAGAACAAGAAGTCCTTTCAGCTCTGGCTATTTTGGCCCGTACTGACGCCTACTTCCACGCAACTCGCTCCAATAATAGTTTCTGGCACGTAGCAGCTGCAGATGTCGGGTACCAAGGCGCTGCGCTCACCATCCCAGACTCTCCTGTGGATCGCGCAGTGGAGACGACAAAGCACCTCATTCTCGTGCATCCAACAGATGGACAGAACCTCCCCTTCGCCACTGCCTGGACAGAACACAGCGCTGGAAAAACAGCTGCTTACCAATCGCTCTTCCGCAAAGAGTGCCTAGCGCCCGATCGCGGTGTCGACGCCCCGCACGCAGCTCTCTCGCGTCAAGAATCGAAATGGAGCTATTCGATTTCGAAAAAGAATCTCGCACAACTTCTCGATCTCTCCCAAATCAAGACGGTCGAGCTATTTGTCGATCAGCCTTCTGGGAAAGTTTATGGCCTTCGCGTGAAAGATCAGTCGGGTCTTCAGGACTTTGATTTTCTCTCTCTGCAAAAGGCGCTCGGAGCTAACCATCTTCAATCGAGCGATTTTACCCTCTCGGTCAAAGATGAGACAATCACTTTCACCGGGTTTGGAAAAGGACATGGTGTAGGGCTCTGCCTCTATTCAGCATCTGCTCTTGCCCAAAACGGCGAAAACGCAGTAAAAATTCTCAGCAAATTCTTCCCAGAGACGTATCTCTATAACCTAAACATCAATCTGGAAGAGGCGCGCTAAGAGGGAGCTTGAGTAATACCCACTCCCTTTGTTATGCTCAACATCAAGCCGGGGAACTCTCGGAATGAGGAGTCTGAACCAGGTCAGGACCGGAAGGTAGCAGCCTTAAAGATGTCCCTCATGCCGCGGGCCAATCTCCGGCCCTTTTTTTTCCATCGCCTGCAATCTCCTTCTCAGAGCGCTCTCAGCATCGATTCCCTGCTTTTCCGCCTGAACCACTAAATCCCATAATAAGTCACCTAAATGAGCTTCGTCTCGAATGCTTCCCTCACCCTGTTTTTCACCCTTTAATTTTCTAACTCGGTGAGCCATTTTTTGAGCTTTGGGCAAGGCAGGCAAGGAGGGAGGGATGCCAGCAAATGGATGATCAGATTTGGAAGCCCCTTTTTCCTTCTTTTTGATCTCATTCCAGTTTCGGATGATCTCCTCATTTGAAGAAACTTTTACATCCCCAAAAACATGGGGATGGCGACGAATCAACTTTTCACACTCCGACTCGATCGCCTGCTTCATAGTAAATAATTTTTGAGACTCGCCGAGTTTGGCGATAAAAACCAGGTTATATAAGACATCGCCCAGCTCTTCGGCCATCTTCTCCCCATCCCCTAAGTCAATGGCTTCCAATAACTCGTGCGTCTCTTCAATCAAATAAGGCTGGAGCGTCAAGAGAGTCTGCTCTCGATCCCAGGAACAACCACCTGGAGCTAATAATTGAGCAGCAATATCAAGTAATCTTGAAAATTCTTTCATATATTTCTTGTCCAAAATCCTGAAAATTTAGAAACTCTTTTGCTTAAAAAAAATAGTAACATGCTAAAAAACATTAGAATGCGCTTTAAAAGCAAAAAATAGTATAATGGTTGCTTAACCTAATAATAGTCAAATAACTTTATGACAACATCAGCAATCAAGCATGCATTAAGTGGCGCCTGGAGTTACCTCCCGAATCCGGTTAAGTCTGCAGTCAAAAAAACGGCCAATGCTGCACTTAAAACCTCCGCTGTTGCTGCCTCTTATTTCGTTCCAGGAATGATCCCTTATCTCGGCATCATCCAAGCCCCCGCTGCTGCCTATGCTGCTTATAAAGTATTTAATGGCGACCGGGTCTCTCTCTATAGCGGCCGCGTTGTCGTCGGCAATCGATCCCTCCCCTTTACCGGCAACAATCGAGACCTTCCTGAAGATCCCAAAAAACCGCTTGTCGATCTCGTTGGAAAAGTTTATGAGTTTAAAACCCGTCAGCCAGCAGGACAGCTCTGGAAACCAGAAGTAGTTGAAGGTTCTTTAAACCCAGCACCTATCGCCCCTGTCTCCGCGGCCGAACTCAATCTCGAACAGCCACCTACCGACGCTCTCGGAGCCAATCCTCAAAGCGAACAGAAAGATTGGCGAAACGAAGCCGATCACAACTTAAAGCAGCTCGCCCTCAACGCATCGAACTTTTCCACCCTCTATTTTCTCCACGTAAACCGACTCGGTAAAACGATCGACGAAAATCTCCTCATGCAAATCACCCAAGAAGCGTCGAAACCCGACACGAGTCTATGGTCGATTTACATGAAACATCTCGGCAAAGAGCTCGGCTTCTTCGATAAAATCGTCGCAGGTTGGTGGTATTTCTGGGGCCACACAACAGGAGTCATTGGAAACAGTATCGAGACCTTCTTAAAAAACATTCTTCATGAATTTAGATCACAGTTAAATGACAAAGATCGAGAAAGCCATCTCGACACCCTCTTTAAAAAAATCATTGGGCGGACCAGCTCATTCCTGGATATCTACAATGGAGCGATGCGCTCCTATGCAATGGCAGAACAGCCGGTCGGCGATGCAAAGGATTATAGAAAAGAAGCGATCAGTAACTTGTATGGGAAAAATCTAAGGACTCTCAGCATTGAATTTAGCGACATAGCCGTCGATGAATTCTTCCCTAAAGTTCCCTTCTTTGAGAACTTAAAGAAAAGCGCCTGGACAAGCTGGCTCTACGCCCCCATCGACTTCCTGTTTGGCAATTTCTTTACCTGGATTGGTAAAAAGATCGTCAAGAAGATGCTCCCGGATGTTGTACAGAAAGTGGTAGAAAAAGGCGTTGAAGCAACGGAAGCGACCAACCTCCCCTTCTCGATTGCGATCACCAAAACCTTGACCGAGCTCTTCATTGACCTCGGCGGTACTTCTCCCGAAAATCAACCCATTGAAGCTCTCCCCGGCATGCAAGATTTGCCGATCGCCATCGACAAACTCCTCGTGACCCTAGAGCTGATCGGACCTGACGAGGAGCTGGCTGCAAATGATACGCAACCCGTTCTCAGGAAGAAATTCAAAGAGATCGACAATCCAGATAGCACCGCTCTCAAATATATTTATGAACATGCTTATCATAAATATCTGCGCGATGAAATTAGAACAGGCATTATCCGAGCAACGCAGGTATTCCTCCTCCGTTTTGTTGAGAAACCGCAAGCAGTTGAAAAACTCTTCGCCGATCTATTCCGACTCTTTAACGTAGCCTTTGAAACCGGAGCTCCTCGAGATCAAAATGGCGTCCTGCTCCCTGCCAATGAAGTACTTCGCAATCGACGAAATGATTATGCTCAAGCCAACGAAGGACTCCAAAACGCTGCGAGCAACTTTTTCGATAAAATCGTCCGAGCCGGCGTTGCCGAATTTGTCCGGGGCGTCCCCAATACTTTGGAACTTTTGACCAAAGCTCACGACGCTCAAAAAACGGATGCGACCGAAAGCTTTAGACAACTGAATAAAGTGGCCGCTGAAATCTCCCAAAAAGCAGCTCCTCAAAGAGGCGGTGAGCCCTTGAGTATCTTAAGCGATCTAGATCACGCCGCTGAAATCCTCAAGAACTTTGCAAACAACTTCCAATCGCTAAAAATCCAAAACCTGCCCAAGGCTGCGCAAACCGGTTTTTACGGATCTTTCTATCCTATCTATCAACAATCAGAAGATCTCGTCACAAAACTCCTCGAAATGCAAGATCTGCAAGTAAAATACACGCACCACCATCAGCTCGCACAAGAATTTAACCAAATTCAGCTCCGCCTGGAAGAACTCTCGCGCCAAATCAACCAAAGAGTCTATCAGAGCTCCACACTCGTTGAAGAATTGAAAAAGCAAAAAGAGCGAATTCGGTCTTATCTTCCTCAAGATGCGCAAGAGCCTGTTCTCCTCCTACGACAAATCGAAACGCTGGAACAAAATCTCGCCGCTGCCAACGCCGAAGAAGCGGTGCTCTTACAACTCGAGCGGCTTGGAGGCCGTCAAGGTCTGCTCTTCCAATTAGCTGAAACCATGCAAAATCGTCCGCCAGCGGGATTCAATATCAAGCTGTGCAACCAAGAACTCACAGAAGCTTTGAGCGCCCTAAAGCCAAATGAACAAGCTATTTTGAAGCCTCTGATCCACCAACTTCAAAATTTCAAACGGACCAAGCCTAGACCTGACATTCTAGATCTCTGGCAGAAAATTCAAGAGGCTTTGACCCAGATCGCAGATCCACATGAAACGGCTCTAGAAAATCATTTAACGAAGCTTCAGCGATCGCTTCAACCTTTCCGAGGTTGGGCAGAAAGTACCTCGGACGCTTATGCGGCCAAAAAAGAAGAAAATAACCTAGCGCTCCGTGACCTTTCTCTTCAGTGGCGCACGCAAGCAGCTCATACGGCACGAGCCATCGAACGATCTACCGTCGAAACGCAGCACCATCCACTCCAATATATTCCGGAGGCCGGAATCAATAGCTTCGCCGATTCGATTGGTCTTAAGACGATGATCATGAATAAATTCCGCAGCGCTTATAAGCTCCTCACTTCGAGCGATATCTACGATGCGACAACGCGCATCATCATGCACGAAGTGGTTGATAGTTACTAAGAAACTGTCTGCTGATTTTCTAATTCACTGTCCAATTCCTTTTCCGCGCTTTTTAATTGCTCGAACTTCATCGACTTATTCAAGTCGTCTTCGTTCTCCGCAATTAAAAATCATCGAAAAATCAAATTGTCCCTTAAATGAGAAAATCCGTAGACAGCTTCTAAGCCTCTCCATTAACATGACCGAATGGAAAAGCATTTCACAGCGACTGTCTATCTCTTTCACAACAATAAAGTGCTTCTTCATAAACACCCTAAGTTCAACAAGTGGCTTCCTCCAGGTGGCCATCTAGAACCAAACGAAACCCCGACTCAAGCAGCTCGTCGCGAAGTACTCGAAGAAACCAACCTCGACATCACCTTCTTCGATCTCAACCATCTCCACCTCGACTTTCCTCACGCATCCACTCTCGAGAGACCTTTTCACATCTTGCTCGAAAACATCCCTGAAAAAAACTCCAAACCGGCTCATCAGCACATAGATTTAATCTATCTAGCCAGACCTGTAGACCCTTCGCAGCTCAACTCAACTGAATTTCAATGGTTTGATGCAACCGAGCTCGCCTCGATTGAGGACGAGTTATTTTCCGATACGCAGCGCATTCTCGCGCTACTTCTCACCAGCGGCGGGGGTGAATTCTCTCTTCCTTCTGAGTCTTCGCGGCTTCCCCATTCTTCTTTTGCTCATCACACGAAGTAAAAGCTAACGCGAAAGATAAACCCGCAACAGCCAGCAACCACTTCTTAATCATAACACCCTCATAAACTCCAATTACCTCCTCCCCCTAATTATTCCAACAAAAATAAATAGAATAAAAATAGAAAAGAAAAAAAATCGGGCACGGGCACGCACACGGGCTCGGGCACGTTAAGGACCGCGAACTTCGCCGCGGCCATAGACCGCGTTGCGTAATAACGCGAAGCGCCTATTCCCGCAACGGAGTTGCGGTCGTTACCGTGCCCGTGTGCGAGCCCGTGCCCGTGCCCGATTTTTCGTTTCGCTAATTCTGATCATTTCCTGCTGCCATTGGCAGCATAAAATGACAGAGAGGAAAGAGGGCCGCCGCCGATGGCGGCGGCCCTCTCCACCACGTCGATGTTGGTTCTTCG
>JBEHXF010000057.1:0-10863 GCA_048498835.1 Chlamydiota bacterium
TTTTATACGAATCTAATATTTAATATATCTTAATATAGTAAATGAGATCTTAATAAAACGTACTTAACCAGATTCTGGATAGTTCAAAATTTAAGAGGTCTTGTTAAATCGAGAGTTGTAGAAAGAGCTATGTCGTGACAGTATTAAAAACGGGATTGTCAAAAGGCTTGTAGATTTAAGAAGGGGGATTATTTAGAAATCTCCCCCTTTTATTTGAGGTTGATCCGCATGAACTATAATTTGAATTCACGGATAAACCATCATGCGAAGTTGTAATCTACAATAGCTTTTCCTTAATTTTCTTTTCTAAATCTGCCTTGTGGATCATGCCAACGTGACGATCTATCACTTTTCCGTCTTTCACAAATAGCAAAGTGGGGACGGAATGAATTTGGAGCTCTTTTGCTAAATTTGTTTCACTGCTTAGATTGAGCTTTAGAAATTTCACCTTCCCTGAAAACTCATCGCTGATCTCATCGAAAATCCTTCCTAAGGTTAGGCAGGGGGCGCAAAAGGGGGCGTAGACATCGATCAGAGCGCTACCTTCGTAGTCCTTGATTTCAGTGAGATAATTTTGCTCAGTTAAAGAGACGATTTTATCATGAGTTTGGCCAATTGGGATAGCATTCGTGACCAATTCTTGCATAGCGGTATAGATGGGCAGAAAGGTTTCGGTAGTACTATTGTACAACTTTTTTAGTGCTTCTGATTTGTAGTATTTGAGTAAAAATTGAATCTCTTCGTGGGAGAAAATTTTAAGAAACGCCTCAGAATGTTTGAGCAAAAAATCTTGGCTAAGCATCTTTTCCTTGATTTCAGCCACTACTTGCTCGACGTTCACATCGCTTTTGGAATTGGCAATGGCCATTTGTACACATTGAGTCAACATTGGATCTAGATGATCTGGTTGGAGGGCTGAGAGGCAGATTAACTCCATAGCGTCTTGTGTTTTGCTGTCAGTGTTCTTCTCCATCTCGGCTCCATAGGTAGTGCCACATAATAGAATCAGCGATAGAATTATTTTTCTGTGCATAGTCCCTTCTTTTTAACTAATGGTATTTATTCCAGCGGAAAAAATAAAAAATGATTTTAGAAAATTCGGTAGCTTAATTTGTCAAAGATGATAGGAGATTCAATCCTTTCCGACAACGCTCCTTTTCGTAGCACTGATCTTCCCATACGCAGCCATACAATACATTAGGAGGAGTGGTGAAAACGTCTTTAGGCTTGACATTCTGAGAACTGAAGTCCAATGCAAAAATGCTTAGACTTTGTTTAGTACTATGTAACAACCTAGATCTTTTCTAGGCATCTTCCTAGAAAGTCTATGAAAAATACTGGCCAGCGTGTTTTTTTGATTTGAATAATTATGATTGTTAGTTACTAAATTTTGAAGAATGTTTATTTTCTTCAATTATATTGTACAAAACATTCTCAACTTTTTTGCTTAGTTTAATCATTATTAACCACATAATGGTAATAACAAAAAGTGTGGCTGTTGAAATGATAATGGAAATTTTTATGTTCTGCTCAAAGAGAAAGATAAATGAAATTCCAATGGTAATGAGTGATAAGGTGTTAGCGACGAGATAAAGAAGACCTTGAGAAAATATTCTTTCACGGCTTTCATCAATTAGAAAAGCAATTCTCCGTGATTGGAGCAAGTAAGCATATCGCTCTTCCATTAAAATTTCTTCAATAAGAATAGCAGACCAGAAACGATGATATACATTCATGTCTAAATGCCAAATAAGAGATATTCCTATTAGTCCTATAAGAGAAATTACAATTATTCCTATGAAGTGATTAAATAACAGCCCATTAATTTCACTAGACATAAGAAAACCAATTCCGCCAAAAGTGGCGAGAAGCCAAGTAAGGGCCATATATTTATATTTAGTTGAAATGTTTTCAAAGTGTCGCTCGAATTCAGTCAATACGGTATGCAATCCATAGATGATGGTTTTTGGACCATAGCCAACCACTTCAATTTTATACTCTGAACTTGACGAACTTTCTTCACTAAATGGTTCGTTATCCAATTTTTTCTCTTTTTATTTTTTGCAATCTTCGATAAGGATCGTTTTTTTGCATGGAGTAGATAATTAAGTAGTTAATTCCTATGATAGAAAGCAAGGTGATAAATGGTATTGCAATACAGACATTTTTATATTTTAACTGCGTATAAAGCGTAAGGGATGTTCCCATTGTTATTAGCAATATTGCAAAACATCCAACATAGAAAATTCCTTTAAGGTTTACGTAGCTAAGTAATGTTTTCATTTTATTTACATTATGATAAAGGCTCGGTAGCCAATCATAATTTTTTTCTAATTCGATTCCTTCGATCACCAACGATGCTATGAATTGCTCGCAAATAATTAAATCCATATACCAGACAAGCGAAAGTGCCGAAGAACTTGCTAGGCAGATAAAAGCGACTATTATTAAAGGATGAAAAGGTAGATTAACTTCCAGAGACGATAAAGAATAGCCTATACCAATAAAAGTGGCTAGAAGCCAAGTAGAGGCGAAAGTTCTGTAGGTGGTTTGAATTCTGTTATAATGCTGTAGAGAAACAGCGATCTGCGTGTAGGAAGCGTAAATTAGTAACGAATCTTCTGTTACAGAAAATTTTTCTTCTTTACCCATATCTTTTGGTATAAAAATATGGGATTAAAAAGGCAAAAGAAAAGTTAATTTTCGCTTTGTTGCTTTTGTAATTGATAGACTACGAAAGGAGAGTGGCTTAAATAAGCCTTGCCTAAATTAGGTGATGCTCCGTCATAGTTAAATTGTTGTCTTTCTTTTTCGCTTTTTAGTGTGGTTCTAATACTTTTGGTGACTTTTAAGCCTGTTTTTTGGAAGGCAGCCAGATAGTCTGCATCACTATAGTATCGATTGGGTAAGGTTACTTTAGTAAGTTTTCTCCAAATTTTTTCACCACGATCCATTTTTTTAAGTGGCGTTAATAATTCTAATCTTTCATCTTTCTGCACAAATGTAGCACTTGTTAGACCATTTAAGCTATTGAGTTGACTCTGTACTAAGTCTGGAGAAGGATTGCTTGGGACGTTTTCTAAAACTTTTTCAATTTGGTCTAAGAAGAATTCATCTTCATGCGAACCATCAGTAAATACGGTATCAAGTGAATCTGGTGCAGAAATGTCAGCTGTGCCGTTAGGGACTAATACTCGACTTACTTCTTTAAAATGTGCATCAAATAGGTTAGGAGGGAGATTACAACCAACATTTATACTGATTGTGTGGTCAAAAAGATTATTATTGTAAGGTAGATCAGTTGCATCTCCTACTATAGCATCTACTTTATCGGCAACTCCGGCCTTTTTGATTGCTTCTAACGCCTCTTCAATCATTGGCGCTTGAATATCAATAGCATCTACTCGCCTTGCAAATTTTGCGGCATATATAGCCCATGGTCCGGCTCCGCAACCAGCATCTAAAACGCGTTTATCGTGTTGTGAGGCTAAGGAATCGATAATATGAGCGTTTAAAAAATGTGCCATATCTGTGCACACATGAGATTTAGCATATGCTTTAACTCCAGATGCACCATATTCAGTGCCTCTATCTATATGTCCTGAAAAGCTAACGCTCATAATAATCAATCCTTTTTTAGATGAAGATGATTAATGTTAACAGAAGAAGAAATGATGTAGAAATAAAAAGTGGAAATTTTAAGTTCATTTATTGCCTCGTTTGTAAAGCATCTATTTTACACGTATAGTTCATTTTTTATACACGTTTTTTTAAAAAATATTTTTAGACGTGTTAAGTTGATCGTAAGTGTCTTATTTCCAGTTTATTAATATTTTAATGGGATTGATCGAAATTAATGAATTGTTAAAATAAATTTTAAGTAATTGTGTTTGTTTTATTGGTGCTTCAATTAATTAAGTAATTCGATTATCATTCGTGCAAAATAAAGTGGGATTAATTATGAACGTGAATCAAGTAGCTTTTTGTACGGTGACGGCTTTGGGTGTGGGGACTGTAGGGGCGGCGGTGGCTGCGGCGGCGACGGCGGGAGCAGTGGCTGCGGTAGCTTATGCGGTATTGGCTGTGGGGTTGGGCGGAGCGGGGATTGCTGCGGTCACTGCATGGTTGGATCCGAGTTCGGAAAAGGTCGAAGATTATTTTAGAAATGTCGGTCAGCATGCCGGTTTCGCTATTGCTGGATTAGTTCAGTTGGTTGCACAGGTTTTGGTACAGGCTGTGGTAGCTGGAGTTGCCGAAGGTGTGACGAAAGGTATTAGTAGAAAGATCGCAGGCGAAGATCAAACGATTAAGATTGTTCAGGCATAGTTTTAGCGACCCTAGGTGTTCTGCCTGGGGTTTTTCTTGTTAATTTCGTAGAGTTGAATTCTAAGAGTGGTTGAGATAAAGTGGAGTCGCAATCATTTAACGTCGTAGGGCTATGGAAGAATTTGTCGCTTATTTGGTCAAGAATATGGTCAATCAACCTGAAAAGGTAGATATTCGGTCGATGGAAGGTCAGAGCGGTTTGTTGATTGAGATTCGCGTTGCCCCAGAAGATGTGGGCAAGGTGGTTGGTAGAAAGGGAAATGTCATTAGAAGCTTGAGAACTCTAGCTGCGACGATTGGCGCAAGACTGGGTAGAAGAATTCACTTGGAAATCCTGCAGCCTTAAGGAGGCGAAATGGGTGTTGGTCTAAGGATTGAATTAGAGGAAATCGATCGGAAGGTGGTCCTGAGGATTGATGGAAGGATCGATGCTTCTTCGGCGCCGATTCTGGAACGGAAGTTGGTGCAGATGATTGATGAACAACATCGGCAATTGATTTTGGATTTCACCCGGGTCGATTATTTGAGTAGCGCTGGGATGAGGGTATTGTTGTCGGCGATGAAGAAGCTGAAGGCGAAAGGGGGCAGTTTGGTCTTGTTCGCTTTAGGCGATGATGTGCTAGAGATCGTCCGGATGGCCGGCTTCGATAAGATCTTGCACATTTGCTCCAACGAAAAAGAAGCTTTGCAATTCAACAAGTGAAATCGTCTGTACTGCGCCATCCACTTGTTTCTAGGAAGAAAGTCCCTGTAGAAGGGGCTAAGAAGCGGGTGATCGTGATCGCAGGACCCACGGCATCGGGAAAGACGGCGCTGTCTTTATCGATCGCCGGGGTTATTGGCGGCGAGGTTGTGTCGGCCGATTCGATGCAGGTCTATCGCGGAATGGATATCGGTACAGCGAAGGCGACGGATGAAGAGAGGGCGCTTGTCGCACATCATTTGATTGATGTGAGAGATATCGACGAGCCTTTTAATGTCGCTGAGTTTTATGGGTGCTGCCAGGACTCTTTCCGGGATATTTTCCATCGGGAGAATGTGCCGATTGTTGTGGGTGGTTCTGGGTTTTATGTGCATGCACTATTGTATGGGCCGCCTGCTGGGCCGCCGTCTGTGCCGGATGTGAGAGATCAGCTGGATCGGCAGATGAGGGAGATGGGGCCGGAGATTTTATATGAGCGGCTGCAGATGTTGGATCCGGAGTATGCAGCGACCATTTCGGAGAGAGATCGACATAAGATTGTGCGTGCGCTGGAGATCATGGCGCTATCTGATCAAAAGGTGAGTGATTTTCCGAAAGCAGATGGGTGGGTCGAGCAAGAATATGATTTTCGGTGCTGGTTTATCTATTACTCGAGAGAGAGTTTGTATGCGCGGATTGAGAAGCGGTGCGACGAGATGTTGGCGCGCGGCTTTTTAGATGAAGTGCGAGAATTGGATCGGAGAGGAATGAGGCTCAACTCGTCGGCAGCGCAGGCGATTGGATATAGACAAGCGCTCCAGTTTTTGGATAGCGGCCAGGGGCCACAGGATTATGAAGTTTTTGTCGCGAATTTTAAAAAGGCTTCGAGGCACTTTGCCAAGCGGCAATTTACGTGGTTTCGGAAAGAACCGCAGTTTCGGTGGTTGAATGTGGAAGAGCACACACCGGAGAGAATTCAAGAAATTATCCTGCAAGACTTTGAGCAGGGGACCTAGATTTTCGTACAAAAAGATTCTTTTAGGATTTAAAGCTTTTAAAAAATAGGAATTTCGCTTAAATTTTTCGATGCATTCTCGTTTTTTTTATTTAGGACTATCAACATGAATTTGCCTTCTGAAATCTCTGAACAAACCCCCGAAATTGAAACTGTTTCTGTAAAGGAGACCCCCATGGAAAAGAAAGAGATGAGCTCCGCTTACCGTGAGTTCGAGGCCAAACTGGCCGCTCTGCCCACTCCAGAGGAGAAGATTGCGGAGGGACTGAGCTTTATGCGCTCGTCCATTTCGCAGGAGGGGACGCCTCGCTTCAGAGAGTTCTGGGAGGCAAGAAAGCTCGTGCTCCCTTGCTTTAAAGAGAATATTAATCCTGCTATTCGCTCCAAGCTTTGGGGTGAGTATGTAGAGCTGACGGTGGAGGCTCGCCGTTTAAAGGAAATTCTTGAAGAGCAGAGCGCTTTTGCGATCGAGCAGATCGATTTAGCGATCGGGGCTTTAGAGAAAGACCGAGAAAATTTTGATGCTTTGCTGGCTCAGACGGGAGAATTATCGTTCCCGGAGCAGTCTCCGACGATTCAGTCGAAGGGGAAAGTCTACAATCAATTGCAGCGCGAGCTGAATTTATTGAATACGTTGGCTAGCCGCTTGAATGGGTTGCGCAAAGAAGTAGTGAAGACCGATATGCGCATCCGGTTTAAGACGAAGTTTTTCAAGCGTCTGTCTGAACTCGGCGATCATATCTTCCCAAAGAGAAAGCAACTGATCGACCAGATCTCTGGCGAGTTTGAGAAAGATGTCGAGCAATTCGTGGCGAAGCACTTCCAGGGTGGTCAAGTCGTTGGCGCGCCTTACTACGCGTTGAGAGAAGAGATTAAAGCTCTCCAGGGTATGGCGAAGTTGTTTACGCTGTCGAGCGGTGTATTCAATCGTACGCGCTTGAAGTTGAGCGAGTGCTGGGATCAGATTAAAGTGCTTGAGAAAGAGCACAAGAAAGAAGTGATCGCGAAGAAAGCTGTCTCTTCGGAAAATCGACAAGGCGTTGAGAAGAAAATTGAAGAGCTCAAGACAAAAGCGGCTGAGATGAACTTAGCTGATTTGGATAAGGCGATTGATGAGGTTTCGAAAGAGATGCGTCAAATCGATCTCCATCGCGACGATGTTCGCTTCTTGAGAGATGAATTGTCGAAACTCAGAACGCCTCATATTGCGGCGCAAGAAGAGAAAGCGAAAGCGCTCGAAGAAGCGGAAAAAGAGAAGCTCAAAGCGAAGAGAGAAAGGATCGTCTTAGTCAAAGAGCGAATTGGTCAGCTGGTTCGAGAAGGCGCTCACATGGAATTCGATGCGTTCTTGCGATCGGTCGAGGAACTCCAAACTGAGATCAAGGCGTTAGAAGCGAATAAAATGGATCAGCAGCAGATCGAGCGTTCGATGCGTCAGCTGAGAGATTTAGTCGCTGATCGCAAAGAGCACTCTTTGTTGAATTTGAGCGAGGGTGATCGACAAGCGCTGGATAATCTCCGTGTGGTTTTGCAGCAGAAGAAAGCGCGCCGTCAAGAGATCAAAGATCAGCTCGAATCCTATCGCAGAGCGTTGGGTAGTTCCGGTCTCGATTTCGAGAAGGGAATGATGTACCAAGAGCTCGTAGAACAAGAGAAAGAGCGGCTTGAAAAAGCCAACGCTGGTATCGAAGAAATTGAGCAAAAGATCCGCGAACTTGAAGGTTAATATCGTCGATTTGGACCGGACGCTGATCCGGACCTCTCTTTCGTTTAGTTTTTACTTTTTCCTGATCAAAGAAGGGATCGTCTCTCGAGCTACATTGGCTCAGACGGTCCCTTTGTATATCCGCTTTGGTTTGGGATGGGTCGATATGATCGGCTTGCATCATGAATCGTTTCGGATTGTCTTAAAAGGAAAAGATCGTCGCGCGCTGGAAGCGGCGGCGGATCGTTTCATTGTACCATTTGTCAGAAAGTGGCTCCATCCCGTTGTTTGGAATGAATGTTTGGTGGCTAAAAAACGGGGAGAGGAGATCTGTTTACTCTCTTCTTCTGCTGATTTTTTAGTCGAGCGAGTGGCGAAATGTTTGGGTTTTCATCGTTGGGCGGGAACCGAATATTCAATTGACAAAGCCGGACGCCTATGCGACATTTTATCTTTAATTACAGGTCCAGGAAAGTTAAAGACTGCTAAAAGCTGGGCGGAAGGAAGCAATGTTGTTGCCTATTCCGATAGTTCAGATGATTTAGAGTTGCTCTCTTGGGCAGGGCGTGCTGTTGCCGTCCAGCCGGATCGCGCATTGCGTAAGGTTGCTGTAAAGCGTGGATGGTCGATTATTTAGGTGAGGGCTTTCGATGAGTAGTAGAATCAGCGCAGTGCGGACGTTTTCTAAATCTCTGAAAGGAAAAGAGCAGGGAGAGTCGGCGCGACTGTCTTCTCAGTTTGAATCGAGAGTCTTTGATCGCAAAGCGCAAGAGCTCTTCTTGCCGCAAAAAATTGTTCTCCATTTAGAAGAGGTGCGCGCGGGTAAAGTTCGATTTGACACGAGCTATGCCGATGTGATAGCCGATGCGCTGAAAAGCTGGGCGACCAAACAGGGCGCGACTCATTACACGCATTGGTTTCAACCGCTAACGGGTATCGGAGCTGAAAAGCAAGATTCGTTCTTGGCTTGGGATGGCGAGGGTGGCGCTATCGAACGTTTGAAGGGGAGAGAATTACTCCTGGGCGAGCCCGACGCTTCATCGCTGCCATCGGGCGGATTGAGGGTCACACATGCGGCGAGAGGGTATACGAGTTGGGATCCGGCCAGTTTGCCATTTTTATGGGAAGCGGCAGAGGGGCTGACTTTGTGTATTCCGGCTCTTTTTTTCTCCTGGAAGGGAGAGGCTCTCGACCATAAAATTCCGCTCCTTCGCTCGGATCAGAAATTGTGCGCTGTCGCTTTGCGTTTGCTGGCTTTATGCGGTGAAAAAGCTACTCAGGTCTTTTCGACGTTGGGCGCTGAGCAAGAATATTTCCTGATCGATCGAGAATTATACTTGTTGAGGCCCGATTTGATTTTAGCGGGCCGAACTGTTTTTGGGGCGAAGCCGTCTAAAGGACAAGAGCTAGAAGATCACTACTTTGGCCCGCTGAAAGAGCGGGTGATCGATTTCATGCGCGAATTTGAAGCGGGTGCTTTGAAATTGGGCATTCCTGTAAAGACGCGTCACAATGAGGTGGCGCCAGCCCAACATGAAGTGGCTCCGCTATTCGAAAAGGCGTCGGTGGCATGCGATCACAATACAATGTTGATGGAGCTGATGCGGCAGGCGGCAGGGAATTTAGGCTTGGCTTGTTTGCTTCACGAGAAGCCCTTTGCCGGGATCAACGGATCGGGCAAACACAATAACTGGTCACTGGCGACTGATACGGGAATCAATTTACTCAATCCAAAAGCGGGAAGTTTATTGTTTTTGACGCTGTTAACGGCGATCTTGCGGGGTGTTCATGAGCATGCGGCTTTGCTTCGGGCTTCCATCGCGTCAGCCGGAAACGATCATCGATTGGGCGGTTCAGAAGCTCCTCCGACGATTTTGTCGGTCTTTTTGGGCGATGCGCTAGAAAAGATCGTGACGAGCGTGGTCGAGGGGAAAGAGCCGGTGGAAGAGCAGGCTCGCAAAATCGATTTAGGATTGCATCATTTACCGCTCCACGATGCGGATGCATCGGATCGGAACCGGACTTCGTTTTTTGCGTTTACGGGGAATAAATTTGAGTTTCGCGCTGTGGGTTCATCGGCCTCTTGCGCCTGGCCGATTACGACGATCAACGCAATTGTCGCAGACAGTTTAGCTTTGATTTTAGATGAGATAGCCGATGCGGTGAAAGATCGTAAGAACTTGAGTGAAAAGAAGCGGCTTGAGTTGGCATTGCCGGTGTTGCGTAAGCATCTGAAAGGGGCTTTGCCGGTCTGTTTTTCAGGAGATGGCTATTCCAAGTTGTGGCATGAGGA
This sequence comes from Chlamydiota bacterium, assembly GCA_048498835.1. Classification (GTDB taxonomy): domain Bacteria; phylum Chlamydiota; class Chlamydiia; order Chlamydiales; family SM23-39; genus CAITMJ01. Next base: position 10,022 of record JBEHXF010000057.1, read on the forward strand.
GGCCGAAAAGCGGGGGTTGCCGAATATTCAGCGCAGCTTTCACGCATTTGAGCTGTTTGGCGATAAGAAAACGATTCGGATCTTCGAGGAGATTTTAAGCGAACATGAGTTGGAAAGCCGCTCGGAAATTGCCTATGAGCAATATGCGAAGCAGATGGCTGTTGAAACAAATGTAATGCTTGAGTTGTTTGCGACCAAGGTTTTGCCTGCGGGACAAAAAGATCTCTATACGAGGGCGGCTGGTTTGCGGAAGTTGGGCCAAATGGGCGTCAGCTCGAAAGCGCAGGCGGCGGTCATAGAGAGATTGAGCGAAGTGATCGACAGCGCCATTGAAGCAGCTGAGAAGTTGGATGTGGTGCGGGGGCAGGCGGCCGATTTGGGATGGGAGGCGAAGGCGCGAGTTTATTGCGAGGTGGTCGCTCCCAAGATGCTGGAGCTGCGCGGTTGGGTCGATCGATTGGAGACGTTGATTGATGACGAGCTGTGGCCTTTACCAAAATATCGAGAATTGTTGTTTTTAGTATGAAAACAGTTGGTTTTTTTGGTGGAAGCTTTGATCCGGTCCATTTCGGGCATCTCAATTTAGCGATTGAAATGTTGGAAAAGGGGAGATTGGATGAGGTGTTATTTTGTCCCGCTTGGTGTTCTCCCTTTAAATTGGATCGTAAGCCCGCTGTAAGTGGGGAGCATCGTTTTGAGATGCTGCGTGGAGTCTTGACCGATGTGCCTGGATGTGAAGTAACACCGATTGAGGTGGAGAGGGAAGGGCCCTCATTTACGGTGGATACTTTGCGCCGGCTGCAGAAGGATGGGGTTCAGTATCGACTCATTTTGTCTACTGA
>JBEHXF010000058.1:0-10803 GCA_048498835.1 Chlamydiota bacterium
CGATTATTTCCTGCTGCCAACGGCAGCAGGAAATAAGCGGAACTCGCGAAGCGAGGAATTATGCAACAACACCCTTCTGAAGAGGGAAGAATTTGCCGTGAAAAAGAGATGGAGGTTTCTTTTCTTCTGTCAGCCATTCACATCTGAGAGATAAGACCACCCCATTACTTGTCCTGTTGATCTTTTTTGACGATCACTTCCCCCATAAATTACGTAACCAGAAGAGGGGGGCATATCAGCCATCTGACAAAAGCGGTTTAGATTGTCGAAGAAATCTGGGGCAATTGTTTGTCCTGACTTGATCTCTATGGGGATCAAGTCGTCTGCAGTTTCAATCAAGCAGTCAATTTCAAGTCCTGTTTTATCGCGCCAGAAATGGAGATTGGAAGACTTTCCTTCATTGTATCGTTGTTTTAACAAATCGGATATAACCATCGATTCAAAGAGACCTCCTCGCAAGTAATGTTGCGCGAGCTGATCGGGTGATTCAATTCCTAAAAGATTGCAAGCCAATCCTGTGTCATGAAAATAGAGCTTAGGCGACTTGACCAGCCTTTTACTGAAATTCTTATGATAGGGAGGCAATAGAAAAAGAATGTAGCTCGCTTCTAAAATGGAGATCCAGGCTCTCGCAGTATTAACGGAAATTCCGCAATCATTGCTTAACGAAGTTAAATTGAGAAGTTGACCGATTCTGCCTGCGCATAATTTGATGAATTTTTGAAATAGGCTGAGATCGGCGATGTTTCGAATTTGTCTCGCATCTCTTTCAACGTAGGTTTGAATATAGCTCTTGTGCCAATCTTGCGGATCAACCTTTTTAGCATAAATGGAGGGGTAAAAACCCTGGTATAAAAGATTGAATAGATGAGTAGGTAATCGTTTGGCTTTAGCTAATTCATCGATCGAAAACGGGAGCAGTGTCTGAATCGAAATGCGACCGGCCAGTGTTTGACTAATATGCTGGTTCATCAAAATATTTTGAGAGCCGGTTAAGACGTAAAATCCCTCCTTTTTTTCCCGATCTACTCGAGACTGCAAATAGGAGAGAAGAGTGGGTGTATTTTGAATTTCATCTAAGATCAGCCCCGGGCCATTTGCATACTGGTCTAAAAAACCTCTCGGATCATCTGTGGCAAACTGTCTTATGTCGAGGTCTTCTAGATTTACATAAGCATAATCTCCGAACAGCTCACGAGCTAATGTTGTCTTGCCTGACTGGCGAGGCCCTAAAAGAGCCAAAACTTGGAATTGTTTTCTAAGCGCTAGAAGTTTCTTTTGTAACTCTCTAGAAATAAACATGTTATACCTATATGGACAATTATGCATTCGGAATGCAAATTTGTCCAGGCCGAATATTTGGTATACATCGGATGTCATTGAATGAGGAAGGCAGAATGCAGAAGGAGGAAGGGGATTAACCCTTTTTTCACTTCTGCATTCTGCCCTTTGACTTCAGCCTTTTAGTAGCCGTGTGAGGTGCCGCAGCCGCAGGAGGCTTTGACGTTTGGGTTGGAGATCTTGAAGCCGGCGCCTTGGAGACCATCGACGTAGTCGATGACCGAACCGAGGAGGCGGGAGACCGACTGGTGCTGGACGTGAATCTGGATCCCTTCCGATTCAAAGAGGGTATCGCCCGCTTTGGGTTTTTCAGAATAGTCTAGAAAGTACTCAAATCCGCTGCAGCCAGCTGCCTTTTCTCCGAAGCGGAGGCCCCATCCCGTTTTTCCCTCTTCAGCGAGGATCGATGAGAATTTCTTGGCGGCTCGGGGGGTGAGAGTAATGGTGGAGAGGTCTTCTTTTTCTTCGAGGATCGAGTTGAGGCGGCGGATAAGGCCGTCGATCTGCTCGTCGGGGAATCCGTGACTATACATGCCCGCTTCGAGGGTTTCCCAGGTAGCGGCAGAGCAGCCTACGCAGTGGAGGCCAGCATTGGTCATCTCTTGGGCCAGTTTCTGGCTTTTGCTGGGGAAGCGTTTAAATACTTCCTCAATCGTCATTTCACGGGAAATCGTCTCTTGCATGGGGAATCTCAATTTAAAATTTAATCTTTACACAGCCGCCCTTAATCTTGCATTGGCAAGCTAGGCGTTCGCGATCCAGCTCGCCGAGAAAATCGGCTTCAGCTTGGTTGAATTCGGATAGATTGTCCATCCCTTCGGTCACCTCGATCACACAGGTACCGCAGACGCCTTCTGTACAGGCGAATGGGACCCCTGCTTGTTCGCAAGGCTCTGCAATAGGGGAATCGTCGGGTAGTTCGACTTCTTCCCCGTTATCTTCAAAAATAATTTTTGCCATGATCAATCCTAAGACGTCCTAGGATATCTCAATGAAGAATTATTCGAAAGTATGGACCGCTTGTTCTTGCAGGAGTTCGTGGACGGTCATTTTCAGTGTCTCGATCCCCTCTGGAAATCCGCAGTCAATTAAAATTTTATTTAGATAGGTGAGCTCTGTTTCGAGCATATCGATTTTACTCTCTAAAGAAGCGATAGTATTATTTTGATTATTCATAAGAACCTCTTTAATTATTATGTTATTAAGTGACATGTTCGAATGTTACGTCTTTACACGATTTTAATCAATATTAGTAAAATATTAAATAGTAATTCATTGTTTTGCAGTTACTTAAATTAATGTTTATTATTGATTTAATAATGGAATTTATCTAAACTATTTGAGAATTATAATTAAAACAAGCGAGATAATGTCTCGTATAACAACTAATAAATAATAAGTTTGGAGAATAATATGACAACTCAATCAACACTTCCTGTTTCATCAGGAACAACGTCTGTAGCCCAGGCTAACCAGACGCAAGTTAATAAATCAGTTCGCGAAGTTTCCGCGAAAGTCACCAAAGCTACGAGTGGCATACTCAGTAGACTTGGCGCATGCATTAGCGCCTTCTTCGCGCCGATTACTCGCTACTTCCAGATTCGCGAAATCAAGAAAGATTTGATTGCCTCTGGTCAAAAGGTAATGAAAGACTTTAATGCCAATAACGAGCGCGCCACTTCTTCAGAACATACGAAGGTCGTTCACAATGCTTTGGCAAAATTCGAAAAAGTCCTAAGTACAGTCGATGCTAATAAAGCGATTGAACTCACGAAGGGTTTAGTTGAATCTGTTCAAAAAGAATTTAATGGCAAAACGATTTCCTTTAAGTCTTCGAATGGATCGGGTACTTACTCAATGACCCAATTGATGCTCGAAGGTTTTTATGCGATAGACCAATTAAACGACGTTCAAGGTGTCACAGCCCATGAGACAATCAGCGTCGCATTTGAGCAAGGATTGCTAGAAGGTTCTACTCTTGATACATACGTTGAACTTGCTGATGGTTCGCAAGAGAAAGTAGAAGGTCGCCAAAACCGCGGCGTTCGCAATATCCTCGAAAATAAGATGGTTCAGCAGTTTATCGATGCAGCTGTCGATTGCCGGCCGAGAGAAGCTCTCAAGGCATTTGATGCTCAACTCGAGAAAAGCGCTGGGATTGTAGATCGTTCAGATGTTAAGAGTGAGCTGAAAAAAGCTAAAAAAGCTGCGCGCCATGCGAATAAAGATGTAAATGGCGAATCATTCAAAACGCTCGTCAAAAAAGCGGAAGAGACCTTGAATGGCAATGAAGATGGTATTCATGAATTAGCGACGAATCTCGTAGTTGCTGGGATCCTTTCTTCTACGCAAGAAGCGACTTTTGCTGAAACGGTTCGTGAAAGAATGCAAAATCCAGTTGCAGCTCAAGAAGAAGATGAGCAACCAACGCCTGTAGCAACGTCTGCAGAACCATCAGCTCCTGCCGCTACTTGGTTGAAGTTCCCTTCATTCAAGATGCCTTCATTGTTCGGATCGAAGACAGCCCCTGCTGCTACAACAGCAACTGAGTCTTCAACTGAAGAAGAACTAGTAGAAGAAACTCAAGAAGAGCAAGTTGAGCCGATTGCTGACCCGCAAGCAGAAGCTGCTGTTGCTGCTTACGAAAAGCGTAAGAATAAGCAGACTGATGAAGCAATTTTAGATCTTCCAGTTCCTGCATCTACACCAGCTGGGAGCAAACCAACCCCTCAGCGTCTCGCTGCAGGCGCGGCTTTAGAATCAGCTGCGAAGAAATTTAAAGCAACCCATGAGGAAACACGCGCAGCTCTGATCAAAGAGAAAAATGATCAAGCGGAAAGCGAGCTTTTGAATGGTGAGTTGCGTAAATTATTCAGTCAAGAAAACGCCAATGTTGTGTCAGAGCTTCGGCTTCAAGAGAAATTGATTGAAGTTTTGGAAGATATGGCAAAGCTTCAGGCGATTATCGGTAAAAAAGGCTGTGTTAGCAATTCCTTTACGATCGACTTTAAATTGAGCGATCCAAATACAACTGCTAGAGCAAAACAATTGATGCTCGAGATTGGTCAAGCTCTAGAGGGTGAACACACACTCGAAAGTTTGGAAGGTATGATGCAAGATCTGCATGTACAGGGATCAGAAATCATTAGCCAAATCAAAGAGGCTCATTCTAAATCTGCTCTGGCGCGCATGAGATCGCAACAGTTAGTTCATGTCATCGAGAAGAAAGGTTTGAAGGTCGTTGATTCAGCAGAACATGAAGTTCTTGAGTTGAATTGCAATCACTTAAAAGATCAGAGCGAGGAGATCCAGAAGATGATTGCTTCAATCGAATCGTTTGATCCGAGAACACGGCTGGAAAAGGCTAAAGCAGTGATGCAAAGCGCTTGGTCAAAATTGCCAAGTAGACCTGCATTTGAAAGACTGTCAAGTGATGAACGGTTCTTTGTTCCTAACTTGCGCAAGTCGAAGAAAGCTCAAGCCGCTCCTGTAGCGGAAGCGGCTCCTCAGCCAGCTCCTGCAGAAGTTGCAGCAGCTCCAGCGCCCGTAGAAAAGACAACTCGTTGGACTTTCTTTAAGCGAAAAGAAGCTCCTGTAGCACAAGAAGCTCCAGTAGCTCCTGCTGTTGAAAGCATTGCAGTACGTCAAGTGTACAACGATCCTACGACCGTTGAGAGCACGACAGCTGAGTCATTCTATGGCGAAGCGAGACCGTTAGGTAGTTTCTAAGTTGAGTTTTGTTAGTTGTTATTGAGTGGACCCCTCCTATAAAGAGGGGTCTTTTTTGTATATACAGATGATCTGTATATTATTTAGCGAGTAGCTGAGAGAGGCTGACGAGGACGTCGCGCAGCACTTCAAGTGGCTTTTGATCCCCTCTGAATCGGGAGATGAGCCTTTCAGGATAGTGTTTCAAGACCTTCATCGTATCTTTTTGATACACTTCCATTCGCGTCTTCAACACTTGGGTGTCTAAATCATCGGTCCTTTTTTCGATCAGCGCGCGTCTTTGGATTCGTTTGATGAGCTCATCGGTGTTTTCTACTTCGAGGACGATGATCCGTTCCACTTCGATGTATTTTTCCAGGAGGTCTGCTTGTCGAATGGTGCGTGGAATGCCGTCGAGGAGGAGGAGTTGCTGAGCGGGGAAGTAGCGGTTCGTGGCGATGAGGCCATGAACATAATGATGCCAGATTTGGATCGTTACTTCGTCGGGTAAGAGAAGTCCTTTCCCCGCGTAGGTGTGGTAGAGCTGGCCTGCAGGGGATTCGGGATCGAGTCCGCGGAAGATGTCGCCGGAGGAGAGGTGAAAATGGTTGCCTGCGGAGCTAAGGAATTTGCCCAAGGTGCCCTTTCCTGACCCGGGAGGGCCAAAGATCAGGACTGATCGAAATAGCTTTTTGTACTCTGAAAGTAGGGCTTGGAGTTGGCTCATAGAATCGACATTATCGGAATAGAGCAAAAGGCGCAAGGATTCAATGAGTTGCGTTTTTAGTATTAAAGGCGTAAACCATTGATTTTAATTAAATTAAATGTTAATATTTATGTGCATTTAGAAGGAAATATGGCAGATACATTCGTTCTTGGATCTTCTCCTGTTTTAGTGGCTCGCGGTCAAGATTTGGCTGTCGAGGGCGCGTATATGACCTCCGATGGCCGTTGGCATGAAATTGTCTTGTCGAATGGCTTTGATTTGGGGACCTTGCAGGGAAATAACAGGGAACTAGCGCGCAAAATCCAAGAGATTTGGGCAGCATCCGTTGAAAGCGCTCAAGGATCAACTGGTTTTAATCGGGTTTTAACGCCCTCTTCTGTCCATTTTTCTCTTCTTTCGAGAACAACGCGTGTTACTCTTGAAACAGAGACAGAGCCCGAATATCAAGTCGGAAGTTTTATAGAGCTGAGCGCGCCTTTATTTGATGCGGGCCATCCGGTTGGAACCGTCCATGGGGCGATGCAATATTTGCAACACTTGCTGTTGCCTCAAAGAGTCGAACACGGCCCTCTTGAAGTAAGATCCGAATCAACTCCGACACCAGCTCCTACTCCTCCACCTACAAGGCCGACTCCACCTGCACCAACGCCTGCTCCTGCAGAAGCGGAAGAAGTGCACGATGAGCCTGTAGAAGAATCGATTGATTCAAGCCTGATCGACCCTCACCCAAATGAATTTATTGCAGATCGCCTTTATGCAACCCGCTTTAAGCCGCTCTTCACAGAGCTTTTTGAGTGTTGGCCAAAAGGATTCCCTTTTGAGGACAACTGGGTTCAATCAAATTGGCGCTGCTCGGCGGAAGATTACATTGAGCACCCCTCAAGACTTCCCTCGAGCCAAAGGCATCGAATCCAAGATGCTTTAATCGATTATAGTCGCAATAAGCCTGGCACAGAACAGGTAGGAAAATTTTTAATATTCGTCAAGGATTACGTGACAAGACTTGGATTGAATCCGCGAGATTTAGTCCGCTATCTCTTATTGATCCTCCGTGAAAAAGAAGCTGAAGAGGCCGACACTCCCTCTCAGCGAGGAAATTGGCTCGGGGCGATCTACCGTGGAATTTATTCTAGACTCGGTATTTAACTAATTATTAAGAATTATTAATTATCTTAAATTCAGCTATAATATATGGAATTATGGCGTCATTTAAGGTTGAATTAGATGATTATTTCACGCAAGATGGGCGGTCCATCCGAATGCCGGCAGGCCTCAAGTCGGATCTTGAATCTTCTTTATCTAGTCAAATTTTTACTGATCAAAAAATTAAATCTTTATTTAAAGAGGCAAAACCGAACCAGACAGCCCGTTTCCTTTTCGAACGAGGTGAAGTAGCCATTAAACTCGGTGACAAAATTGAAAGATTAGGGAGAACTTCGGGATCTTTGAGAAGGCGGATAAACCGCGTTAGTGACTATGCTCAGCACGTAGGAGTGGTACCGCGTGAGCCTGTTCTTTCACAGAAAGGCACTCAGAAAACCCTTGCAAAAATGGAGGCAAGGTCTAGCTTGGGATGGGTTGGAAAAGCGTTTTGCTTAGCTGATTTAGCGGGAGACACCATTTCGCTTGTTCGTAATAGTCTAAGCGCTTTGTCATCGTCTTCAAGTATGCGAGGCTTTTCCGACCGGTTAAAATATCTCAATGGGGGATTGTGGCTTTTCTTCGGCATTAAAGATCTGATGGAAGGGGTTGAGGAGCGAAAGGAAGCGCAAAAAATTGGGGACGAAGAAGGGAATCGCAGAGCGACAGCAAAAGTATGTGGAAGTTCTGTCTTGATTGCAGGTTCTTCTCTGTATCTCTCTTCGGAAATTGTCGGAAATTTATCAAGTCATAGCGCTGAGGTTGCAGCGATGGGAATTGGTCATGCATCGAATGCTCTATTTGGTGTTGGCGCTCTTTACGGGATTACAATGGCCAGCCTAGGGATTCTCCGCTGCCATAACTTTGGCAAAGCAATCTCTTCCTATTTAGACAATCCTGATTTAAGTGAAGAGGCGAGATTAGAAGGCGCCATCCGTTTTTTGCGAGATTCAATCACAGTAACGCCCCAAGAAAGAGCGGATCTCATCTACCAAGTCGAGAGAGAAATTCCTCATGCTTCTGATCAAGAAAAAGACCAAATGCTCTATAAAAAAATGAGAGATTTAACAGAAGTTAAGGTGAAGTATACGAAGCGGCGCACGAGCATACGAGCCATTTGTCTCATTCTGGAAAGGTCCGATCAGATTTTAGCTAAATTGACCCACTCCCGAAGCGAAGGGATGACAGAAGCTCGAGAGCTCATCCATGAGGTATTGAGTGAAAATAAGAAAAAAAAGACTCTTTATGGGATTGGATTAATTGCAGCCATCATTGGCGCTCTGGGACTGATTATTGGGACAGTCTGCAGCGCCGGAATCCTTCCCTTCGTTTTAAGCGCTGTAGCGTCTTCAATCTATATCACGCTCGCTTTAGCCGGTTTAGTTGTTTCAGCGGCAAAGAAAGACGCGGAGACGGTGGGATCCTCGGTTATCCCGTTGAGATCGAAATAATCCCGTTATTCGTATTTATTAAATTAAAATTTGTTTTGTGATATAATAGTAGTTTGAAAATGGTGCTTATATGGCAACAAACTATATTGATTCCATTCGTAATCTACCTCCGGCTAGTAAGGGATATGAGTACAATAGCATCTTGATTGATGCAAACTCCCTTCCTCGCAACTCTCTCTATGCTCGCGCTGCCATGAAGCCAGCGAGCACTCCTCCTGCTGTAGTTCAAGTCGCCAACATCATGAGCGCTGTCGCAGCGCCGATGATTTTTGTCTGTGGAGCCAATCTAGCTCGAAATGGCTATAAAACGGCGAAGCAAGCTTTTAAGGTTAACGACAAAGAAGGTAAAATCGATGGAATCGCAACGGCCGTAGCAGGTACGTGTTTTGCATCGGCAGGCGTCGCGATTGGTGTAGGCGCTGGACTCACTTTGGCCAAGGCAGCTCCTTACGTTGCCTTTCTTGCTGGAGCCCTTACCTCTGGTTTGGTCGCAGTGATGTATGCAGGAATTTTAGGTCAAGCAGCCTACGATTTATCGTATCTCACCTCCTTCCGCTCCGGCTTTAATGAAGCTTGGAAGAAAGGGGATGCTGAAGCTTTCAACTACTTAGCCGCCCAATTGACTCTGACGCCAGAAGAAGCGGCAAGTCCCGACGCCGATAAAATCCAAGAGCGAAAAATCGATATGATGATTCGACGGATTGGAATGGATGGCACAGTGAAGTTAGTCGATATCATGGCCAAGGGTAGTCGTGCGACAGATAACGAGATTCGAGAAGTATTAGAACTCGCACATCAAAATAGCTTTAAAAAGGTGGTTAAAAACATCACCTTAATCCTCATTGCACTCGTCGGACTGTTGGCGGCTGTGGCGGCTATCGTCGGTATTTTCATCGGATCGGGGGGCCTCGCTTCCATTTCCTTTGCGATTGCGGCGGGACTCTGGTTTGCTGTTGATTCAAGCGCGCTCCACAATGCGATTGGCAACCTCGCTTACAAAAAGCTCAACAAAAAACCTCCGATCCAAGCGGTAGTGGTCAAGATTTCGCGAAAACCCAAAGTGGTCGCAGCTCCCGTTGGCATTACGCAAACCGTCGTGAACTATGCCCGCGATTTTTGGAATCGTTACTTGAAATTCAGTAGCTAACGCGGTATAAGCGGTCTTGATGAACCGCTTTGAACTTTGGATCCGAGATTTTCTCGATTACATTCGCACGGAAAAAGGTTTGTCACCTCATACGATCGAAGCGTATGGGCGCGACATTGAAGTTTTTGCTTCGCTTTTACCGATCAAAGATTGGAAAGAGGCGACTCCCGATTCAATTCTTCAATTTCTCAGCTATTTGAAAGAAAAGGGCTATGCAAGCTCCACCGTCTGCCGCATGCTTGTTGCTACAAAGGTCTTCTTTCGATTTTTGAAAAAGGAAGGTGAGATTTCAGTTGATTTGGGTCGCTATTTTGAAACCCCTAGGCTGTGGCAGCTCGTTCCCGATGTTCTCTCTTGCGAAGAGGTCGATTTACTCCTAGCCCAGCCCCAAGTTTTAGATGCTCTTGGCGCGCGAGATAAGGCGATGTTAGAGCTTTTGTATGCCACGGGAATGAGGGTGTCGGAGCTTTGTTCTTTGCGCATTTGCGATCTTCACGATACGTTTGTGAAAGTAAAGGGAAAAGGGAAGAAAGAGCGGGTAATTCCGGTGGGACGCAAGGCGATTGAAGCGGTCGATCATTATCTCACTCATCACCGAGCCGATCAGAGAGAAGAGAACGGTCCTTTGTTTCTCTCACCGAGAGGCAAGGCGGTCGATCGATTCACCGTTTGGAATCGGGTGAAAATCTATGCTAAATCAGCCGGGATTCAAAAATCGATTTCGCCTCACACCTTGCGCCACTCTTTCGCTACGCATCTACTCGAAAATGGGGCAGATCTCCGTTTGATTCAAGATATGCTCGGTCACGAAGATATCGGGACAACTGACCGCTATACGCACGTCACCGGCAATCGCCTGAAAGCCGCCTTCAAAGCCTTCCATCCGCGACCATAACAAAAATCCGCACGAAGCGTGCGAAAAAATTCACCACAGAGATAGACAACCACAGAGGCGGGGAAGCCCCGCACCCCAAAGAAGAGAAGTAACAAAGATCCGGCGAAGCGCCGGGCAGGATCGCCGCAAAGCGGCGACAGGATAGCGGAGGGATGCCCTTGCCATCCCCCAAAAAAATCAAACACCGAGAGCACCGAGAACTACAGAGGCGGGGAAGCCCCGCGCCCCAAAAGAAGAGAAGTAACAAAGATCCGGCGAAGCGCCGGGCAGGATCGCCGCAAAAGCGGCGACAGGATAGCGGAGGGATGCCCTCCGCACCACCCAGAGCCCCCTTGTTTTTGCAGCGCAAAAACCCACCACGACTCAAATTTTTTTATCTAAGCGATATCCGTTT
>JBEHXF010000059.1:0-10419 GCA_048498835.1 Chlamydiota bacterium
CGCTGCAGCCGGACTACTCCCGGCAGCGATAAGGCCGACGCGAGTAACAAGTGGGGATGGGTAGATGAATATGGCAAGAGCGGGACTCATAAGGCCCCGAAAAGGGGCTTGTCGCAATTGAGACAGAAAGAAAAGCAGCTCGACTACCTTGTTCGCGCAATTTTTCGGCAGCGCGTGTTGTAAAAGTAGCCACAGCTTCTTCTAACAGGGCGAGCGAATCGATTCGATGGCCAAAGGAGCGCGAGCAAATAATTGAATCCCGTTTCTCTGTCTCTTCTAACTCAATGCAAGGCGTACCGCGCAGTTCCAAAACCGTTCGATATCCTGTAACTCCGAGCAGCTTTCGGATCCATCCATCCTCTTGGTCGACGAGCTGGGCTGCTGTGTGGATATTTTTCTTCTTCAATGTGTCGGTAACTCCTCTTCCAATGCCCCAGATATCGATTGGAAGGGTTTGTTCAAGCGCTTTTCGGATGAGATTGGGTTTCTCTAATAGATAAACTCCCTCTCCCGTTTTTTTAACGAGGCGATTGGCGAGTTTAGCCAGCGTTTTTGTCGGGGCGATTCCGATTGAGATGGGGATGCCGGTCCACTGTTTCACTTTATTTCTGATTGCGTGCGCTTGCAATTCATACGGCGGCTCTAGACGAAAAAAAGCTTCGTCAATCGAGTAGATTTCCATGTCGGGAGAGAACGATTCGAGTACCGACATCACTCGATTCGACAAATCGGCGTAGAGAGTGAAATTTGACGAGAGAGCCGCGATATCGCCCCGCTCAATCTGATCTTTAATCTGAAAGGCGGGGATTCCCATTGGAATGCCCACCTCTTTTGCCCGCTTGGACCGAGCGATGACGCAACCGTCGTTACTCGATAAAATGACAAGCGGTTTTTGAGCGAGTTTCGGATTGAAAACCTCTTCGCAAGAGGCGTAGAAATTATTGCAATCGACCAGCGCAAACATCAAATAGCTTTATGGATGACAAACGTTACAACACCCCAAACCTGAAAATCGGCTGCCGGGGCGATCTGGATCGGCGCGTAGAGGGGATTGGCTGCTTCTAAGGAAATCCTTCCTTCTGAAATTCGCATTCTTTTGACTGTGAATTCTCCGTTGAGAGCGGCGATGATGATTCTTCCATTCGTCGCTTCGAGCGATCGGTCGACCACTAAAATATCGCCCGGCGCAATGCCGGCATCTTTCATAGAATCGCCGTCGGCCCGGACAAAAAAAGTAGCAGCCGGGTGTTGAATCAGATGCTCATTGAGATCGAGCTTCTGTTCCATGTAATCGTCGGCAGGCGAGGGAAAGCCCGCCTTTACACCAGCTTCAAAATAGGGGATCGGTTGCGTCATCAACCTAATAGTAGCGCAAGTCCCGATTTGTCTGATAGAGCGCTAGAAAAATGAGAAGCCGAGGGTCGATTTTCGGCTCTAAAACCTCCACCGTCCAGTGGTCGCCGATGACCGATACGGGCGGTCGCTCCAGTTTGGCAAAGACATGATCTCGATCATCAGGATCAAAAAGAGTCAGCTCAACTTCTAATGGATCCATACAAGCTAGAGCAATGAGCCGCTTGTTTGCATCGAAGATTTTGTATTCGGGCCAAGGATAGGTTCTCCAAACATCTTCTTCAATGCAGCCAACGCTCTTTCCTTCTACATCAACCACATCGGCAATGATACCCCAACAGAGAAGCCTAGCCCTTGCTACAGCGACGAGTTTCTCTGCGCTGTCGTATAGATCAAAAGTCGGAGTGATCGCCAATATTCTCTTTACGCCGTGTCCAAGCGATCCTGTGGGCTCGACGATCTCGAAACTGGTCGGAAGGACGACGGGCGTTTCCAGAATGGAAAACCGATTCGGAATTTGGAGTTCAGCCGAGAGGCTTGCAGCGGCTAAAAATAGAGCAAGTGATTTCACCATCGGACCTCAATTTTATATAAACTGCAAAACTCGGTAAATAATTGGACGGCTCGAGCCATTTCTTGTTTGTCTTGCAGACCCATGTGCTGAAATTGCGCAACGAAATCTTGCGGTTTGGCATCTAAAATAGATCGAAAGATTTTTACTTTTTCGAGAGTCCTTAAAAATAACGGTAAATTTCCGCTTGGAGTTATAAGCAACAAATTGAAATCACGCTGAAATTCCGTGAGCGAGGCGTGCGTGGATTTAGGTTGACCTGCGTAAATCTGTCCCATCGAAGCGCTCATCTAATCCTCAAAGAGAAGTTTTTTGGGTTTTTCTTCCTCTAAACCGAACAATTTGCGGGCTCGCTCTTTTGCATCGTCTTTAAAAGAGGGCTGCGAGGAGAGCTTTGGAGAGAATTCTTCGCAGTAATTCATCGCTGCTCGGGTCTTGATCCATTCGGTTCCAGGAACCAAACAATCGTTTGGCTTACCGGGAGAATGGTAGCGGCACCCTAAGCAAGTGTGAAGATCGGTATCGCAATGAGAACACTGCATCCGAAAGCCGATCTTGATCGGCATCTCACTTACTTGCTTAGAGCACTTCCAACAATTCATCGATGCCCAACGGGCTCTCTTGCTGCAGATTCGGTAGACTGTGGTCGGCGAGGAGGATTAGGTGCTTCTAATCGAACTCCGACAGGGGCGTGCTCAACTGAAGCTCTCGCATTGGGCAACTCAGCCCGATGTTCTCTTCGTCTGGCCGGTTCTTGCCCGTAACGCCGCTCCTGGCGAGCAACGGAACGAGGACGCGGTTGCGGTGGCGTATCAATCCTAGAAGTTGCTAACTGGCCTGCCCCTACAGGTTCATGCTCTGAGACCCGTGCTGGCCGAGCGGCAGGATAATGAATCGGTGGCTGTACATACACGGGATCAACAACTACGACTGCAGGTCTAGTCACCGGAATGATCGGCTGGTGATAAACAACCGGACGATGACCCACTCCTACAGGCTCGTGCAGTTCTCTCAAGACCACTTGCTGCGTCCTGCTATCGCAACAGTCGCTGCAGGAGTCGAACAAAGTCGCCATCCAAATCACTCCACTGACGATCAAGGAAAAAGGAGGAGGTATCAAAAGAATGCTCGCTACAGATCCAATGATCGCAAGAGCTAAAGAAGTAAGTTTAGAGCTGATTTGACTCTCTGGTACATTTCTATGTACTTGAACCGGCTGACCGGCAACGGCATGTACGCTCATGAATTACCTCCATTCCCTCTTTTGGGAAGTCCTACTGTTTCGTGGGGCTTCTGATTAACTGTGGGTAGTTTTCCTGCCTGACAGAGTTGGGAATATTTGGGATGGACAGGAGGGAGTCCTCTTGTAGAGGCTAAATTCTGCATCTTTTCCTCGACTTGTTTTTGCTCCCCAGCAAGAGGAAGACCTCGAGGTAGATCTCTTCCTTGAGCATTAGCGGCAGGCCATTTCGCAAAATTAAACGGGTTACCGTTTGGATTAAAAACGAGTCTCGTATGAATGTGCCCGTCAGAGGAATCGCTCCGCTGTCGAAGCCCTCTCGTTTGCTGGTTCGGAGAATCTTCCTGGCGAGGTTCAACAATGATGTGATGAGCGACACTGTCGACTACCGCGTCTTGTGGATTTGCTTGTCGGCCGTGTCCAACAGGTTCGCGCTCTTGAGGAGTGGATTGTCCATATCGGTTGACTGGATTTGCCATGATTCACCTCTTAGAATTGGCGTGCGCGCACGTAGTTGTTCATCGTGACGTTGATGAGGAGCCCTTCAGAAGAAGAATCCCAACCGCTGTTGTAGCCGATGATGATCGAATCGTTCACTGCCCAATCGCGGAAAATGGCTAGATCGCCGGAAGAGATTTCCCAGTGAGTGGTGTCGGTGAGCTTGATGAGGCCGCGCGTTGTGTCCATATCGGAGATGTAGCGGCTATATTGGCCGTGCTTGATGGGGCCGAGGAAGAGATTTGCCTCAATGGAGGTGTTGGTGTTTTGGTTGACAATCCGGTAGGCGTAGGAGGAGAACCAGCGGTTGTTTTGTGTGATCATCAAAGGATCGGTCGAGCGCCAGCCTTGCGCGCGGCTTCCGTCATACGTGCTCACTTTCCATACGGAACCATCTTCAATTTCTACCGTGTCGCCGAGTGCTGAAACCGCAACAAGGGTATGGATGTTGTTTGGTACGTAGACTTGTGGGTAGCGATCGAAGAGAAAATTGCATTGCGCTTCTTCGCCATCGCCACGAGGTTCTTCTTGGACGTTTTCTTGCGTCGGCTTACGAGTGCCGATATCTTCGTGATCTTGTGCGACGAGAAAAGCGGGGGCGATCAAGGTAAGTACAGCGAGAGATTTTAAGAGATTTGTTGCAGTTTTCATAAAGACTCCATGCATCGTTTGTAAAAAAATGAGTGGCGAGATTACCAAGCGCAAGTATTTTAGGGAAGAGAAGAAATCTCTTTTTCGGTACAGTTTTTGGTGTGATACGCCGTTTTTTACCAGCTCTACTTCTTTCTGTTGGACTCCAAGCGGGTCAAATTCCCGACCTCTTTTCTGTTGCGATGGGGGAGTTTGACTTCATGCGTGAAAAACACCGCTGCCCTGAGTTTGAGCTGGAATACAAATTCCATGTCAAATGGATGAAATCGCCCAATCGCTACCTCGAATTTAGACCCCTCGTAGGGGTCATGGGGACGGTGAAGGGCTCGGTCTACGCCTATCTCGGGATCAACTTCGATTTACTTTTCTGCGATCATCTCTTATTTGCTCCGGGCTTTGCTGCGGGCTACTATTGGCATGGGAGCGGAAAGGACCTCGGTTACCCCATCGAATTTCGCTCTGGAATCGAGCTAGCCTGGCAGTTTTCCGATTGGCATCGACTGGGAATCCATTTTTACCACCTCTCCAATGCCAGCCTCGGCTGGAAAAACCCTGGCGAGGAGTCTTTAGTTTTGTTCTATGATATTCCAATTCATAAAGGTTTCCCTTTTTATCGATAGTAATTCAATAATTAATTTGAATTAATTTGGAAGAAATAATAATAATAAGGGTATCGCCCCGAGGAAACCCGTGTGTCAAGAATTGCCTTTTGAGCCGATGCCGTTTTTAACGGATCCGCATCACCAGACGATTGTGAATGCCTTTTTTACTTTTCCAAACGAACCTATATCGGTTTGTCGAAAAGTACAACTGGCTGATGGAGATCAACTTGCATTTGAAGTAACAACTCCCAAAAACTGGAAAGAGACCGACTTGACGGTTCTTCTCGTTCACGGCCTTTGCGGCTCCCATCAGTCGTCCAATCTTGTCCGGATGGCCAAAAAGCTAGAGTCTCTTGGCGTCCGAGCTGTCCGGTTTAACATGAGAGGCTGTGGATCGGGTCGTGGTTTGGCGAAACACATCTATCATAGCGGTCGGAGCGACGATCTTTTTGAAGTTTTGAAAGTATTGAAAAAAGAACATCCCGAATCGCCTGTTATTCTGATTGGCTTTTCTCTCGGTGGTAACATCACTCTAAAATTAGTTGGGGAGTTGAATTCTCTCGGCCCACAGTTTCTTCATGCTGCCATTGCAGTGAGTCCACCCGTCGATCTCTATTCCAGCATCCAGATGCTCGGCGAGCCGTGCAATGAAATGTATGAGAAGTATTTTTATAAATTACTACGAGAAGAAGTTCACTGGCGCCACAAGAAATTCAGCGATCTTCCGCCTGTTCGCCTGCCAAAAAAATTAAAACTCTATGAGTTTGATCAGCTCTATGTCGCCCCTTCTTCGGGCTTTTCTGACGTGATGGATTATTACAACCGCTGCAGTTCGATGCACGTGGTTGAAGATATCGGCGTTCCCTGTAAGATTCTCTTCTCTTACGACGATCCCATCGTCTCGCATGCTCGTCTCGATCATTTCAATCTACCCTCGCATATCCAGATCTACAAGACAAAGCTCGGTGGTCACATGGGTTATGTGGGCGATCCGCGCCATGAAAAAGGGACCTATTGGCTCGATTCAATCTTGCTTGACTGGATCAAAGAACTAACCAATTAATCAATTCTTTTGCTACTTTCTTTCGGCGAAATTGAACCGAAAGGGGTTTTGCATGTCAATTAAATTCATGATCGCCGAACCATGTGAAAGACAATACCATCTTTATTCAGCCGAGCTTAAAGAAGTAAATAACAAGTGTTTGCGAGTAAGTAAGAGCATAAGATTCCTTGGAAAATGTGATACTTTTGAAACTGCCAAGAAAAAGGCAGAAGAGTTTGGCTTGCTTCTAATAGATGCAGACTCTGATGTTATAGCGACGCTTCCTCTGGAAGAAAACAGGGATTCTTACGTACCCCTTAAATACAGCTATCGCAAGAAGGATGAAGAAAAGCCAATAGAGTGGTTGGGAGGTGTTTCTCGCTTTGTGGATGCTTTTTCAGTTGCTGAAAACTATGCTTGGAACTACGGAATTCCTTTTGCGCGAAATTAAACCGATAGAGGTTTTTCATGTCTGTTAAATTTATGATCGCCGAGCCATGTGAAGGGCAATACCAGCTTTATTTAGTCGAGCTCAAAGACATAAACCGCGAGTGTATCGATAACTATGTAACACTCTCTAGAAAAAGGGTCCGAAAATATCGCTTGAGTGGAACTGAGAACATAAGCTTGATTGGAAAATATAATACTTTTGAAACTGCCAAGAAAAAGGCTAATGAGTTGGGTTTGCTTTTATTGAATGCAGACTCTGATGTTATAGCGGCTCTTCCTCTGACAAACAATGGAGACTTGTACCAACCTTTTAAATACTGCTATCAAAAGAAGGGTGGTGACGAATCTTTCGTTAAAGTGGGGCGCCTTTCTAATCAGAAGACAGCATGTTCAGCTGCTGAAGAATATGCTTGGAACCGGGGAATTCCTTTTACGCGAAATTAAACCGAGAGAAGATTTACATGCCTATTCAATTTATGATCGCCGAGCCATGCGGTTTGCAATAACAACTCTATTTAGCCGAGCTGAAAGATATAACCTGGATGAGCGTCGATGTTTACTCAAGCAGCTCTGGTAAGACAACGCGAAAAGTTTACTACGATGGAAATACCAACATAAATTTCTATAAAACATGCCGAAATATTGCATTAGCCAAGCAAAGGACAAAAGAACTAAATTTACTTTTAGTCAAAGCTGGAGAAAGTATTACAGTAGCTCTGCCCGTTAGAGGAAATCAACGTGCTTACCTTCCGCTTACTTTTAGTTTTCGAGCAAAAGACAAGGAAAGGACATGGAATAGATTAGGTGATATTTCAAATGAAGAGACTGCTATGAAAATAGCTGCTCAATACGCTATTGAACGGGACATTCTCCACGTTTCTTAAAGATTCGGTGAAGCGCCGGCAAGATAGGCGGAGATGTCTTTGCCATCCCCACGGTTCAAATATGTGTTCTCTGTGGAACTCTGTGGTTTTTTGTTTTTTTAAGAGGTGGGTTCGAGAGCGAGTTTTTCCCGTTTCGTGAACTCTTTGTTCAGAGAGCGAACCGAGAGGATCCAGAAGAGGACTGTGCAGGCGATGAGGGGTAGGAGGAAATGGGTGATCGAGAGGACCGAACCGGTGCCTGCGATCTGGATGAGGACGATCTGGATCCAGGCGGCGCCCGATTTACCGAGGCGCGAACCGATGACGTCAATCGCCGCTTTCCCTTTCACTTTCGATTCTTGATCGAGCGGGATATAGGACATTTCTTTGGTTGCATCGAAGAAGGCGTATTTCATCACTTTGGTCGAGATGTTTTGGAAGGCGCCAAAGAGGACGATGAGGAGGAGAGGCGAGAGGCCAAGCGGTCCAACGAGGGGTGCGATGAGGTCTTGATTGAGGAAGAGGAATAGGAAGGTGAGACTCGTGAGGCCGATGACGATCGGAGGAAGTTGGGCGCAGAAATGCCAGCCGAGGCGGCGGATGATGAAGCCGCTTAAAAAGAGGGAAATGAACAGAGAGCAGACGCCAACGGAGGAGCTCACTGTCGCCATGAAGGACTGGTAGGCTCCAGTTTCTGGATAGGCGAGCTTGAGGTTCGCTTTCCAGGTCACTTCGGTGAGGTTAATGGTAAGGCCGTAAGCGACGACCATGACAGCAATCGAACGGAGGTATTTCGAGCGGGCGATGAATTTTAAGCTGTCGCGGAGAGAGAGTTTAGTCTTTCCGTCGAGTTTTGTGTCTTCTCGCTCTGGTTTATAGAGGCGCTCATCTTTGAGGACGGATCGGGTGAGCCACCAGTGGAGGAGGATGATCATGGCGCCAAAGAAAAGGACGCAAAGAACGAGGTTTTGCAGGGCCATCCCAAAGTGTTCGCCGATGTATTTACGGGTAAAGAAGATGACGAGAGGGCCAGTAAAGATTTGGGCCATGTCGCCCCCGGCGATGAAAAGATTGTAGCACCGCTTCGCTTCGTTGAAATTGCAGATCTGATTGACGAAGCCCCAGAAGAGAAGGAAGATGACGATTTGACCCCACAGTTCGGCGAGAACGAAGAAGAGGGAGGGAATCCAGTTTCGGTAGATAGCGATCCAGTGGCTGTTCTCGGGTCCTACTTTGCTTAGGAGCCAGTCGGCTGAAGCATTGGGAGAGAGGGCATCTAAATTGGGGTAAAGAACAAAGCCGTAGAGAAAGACAAAGGCCATGAAAAAGGTGATGATACCGTAAAAGAGGACAGACCTTCGGAAGATATTGGTTAATTTTGAATAGAGGAGGGTTGCGCCGAGGGCCACAGGTAGGACGATCCACCCTTTGAGGACGGGGATTACTTCAGCTCCAGAACCCTTGGCTGTAACGACAAAGGCATCCTTCATGGTGGTTAAGACACCATAGGTGAAGGAAATAAAAAATTTCATGAAGAGAAGAGGCAGGATTTTCTTTAATTCGTAACTCTCGATCGGCCAAAGACGCTCGCGCAATCTGACCAGTGAGGACTTAGCCCCAGTTGCCATCCAAAATCCAAGTTCAAAATCCTTAGACTTTATACTCTAGAGGCTATATAAATGTCATCTTTCAAATAGCTAAAAGAAGTTTTATGAAATGGAAGTGGTTGCTTTCTATCGCTTTTGGTCTTTCGTTCCTCCTTTTTGGAGCCCTCCAGATCGACTTCTCAACACCGCCTCCGGGCTGTGCTTTTTGTAATCCAAGGGTGTTGAATTCTCAAACAGTTTATCTTGGGGATTTAGCTTCGGTCGTTCTGACTCATAAGCCCATTGTCCCAGGTCATTTGCTTGTCATTCCGAATCGACATGTAGAGCGATTTGAAGAGATGACGGAAGGGGAGATTAAAGAAATAGGCGAGCTAATCAAGCGGATCAAATCGGTGCGAGAAGGGGCCGAGTACCTGTTGCTCGAAAAAAATGGACGAGGAGCTGGGCAATCTGTTCTGCACGTTCATGTTCATGTGCTTCCAAAGCCCGCTAATATGGGAACGTGGAGTTTTGTTTTTCGCATCTTAACCCGAGCGTTGTTTAAACCCAGCACGCCTGAGGAACTGGACTCAATGCGCGTGGATCTCAGGTTGGATCAGGTGAACGACCTTAATTAATCGCTTCCACTCTTTCCAAGTTGCTTTCCACTCTTTTTTAGCACACCGAATTTGATCGCGGATTGCGTGCGCTTCTCGTCGGGGAATGGATTTGTAGTTTTCATAGAGACCCTGGAGCGTATTGAGGCGATCGAGAAGTCGGTCGGCTATGTCCGTTACGCGCTTTTCCAATCCTAAATTAAGCGATTGGCTCAATGCTGCCTGCAACTTCTCTTTATGTTGCGAAACGAGTTGGCGCACGATTCGAAAATCATTCACTTTTTTCAAATCTCTTGCTAGGCCGAGTTTGCTCAGAGTCCAGATGAGCCACTTCGTTGGGTCGAAGTGATACCAGCGAATCCCATTGCGATAGTCTTGAGCAAAGGTGTGGTGGTAGTTGTGGTATCCCTCACCGTACGTGAGAAGGCAAAGAAAGTAGTTATCGACAGCTGAATGCTCTTCACTATAGTGTTGCGATCCCCATTTATGAGCAAGCGAGTTGATGAACCAAGTTGTGTGATGGAGAAGGAAGGTTCGGAGAAACCACGCAAAGACGAAAGCGCCCCAATAATCGTTGAGAAGCCAGCCAACAGTTAGAAAGACAATCAAATTGGATGCGACCATGCAAAGACCGTAATAGCGGTCTTGAAAGACGAGCATTTTTTTGCGCATGAGATCGGAAACCACTTTTGGATCGATTTCTGTCGATTTGCGAAACATCCATAAGAGATGGGCAAACCAAAATCCTCGCTTGATCGTATAAGGATCTCGATCGGAGTCGACAAAAGCGTGGTGGAGGCGATGATCGTAGCACCAGCGCAGTGCGCTTCCTTGCGTTGCAATACTCGCAAAAAAGAGAAGCACAGCTTCGACGGTCCAGTGTGCTTTATAGGTCGAATGGGAGTAGAGGCGATGGTAACCAGCTGTGACGGCGAGGCCGGAGATG
>JBEHXF010000060.1:0-10413 GCA_048498835.1 Chlamydiota bacterium
CGATCCTCAAGAGGCGATCCTCGACGTCCTCGGCGGGGTCGAATACCAAATTGATTTTTCAAAGCGCTTTTCGATCAGCCCTCTTTTCCACATCCAATACGCAGCCGATTGGGTGAGTAGCTACCAGGAAACGGGCGCAGGACTCTATAACTTAAAAGTGAGTTCTCACACCCTCCAATCGCTCCTCAGCTCACTCGGACTTCGTTTCGATTATCAGCAACAGGCCGGCGCTACCACCATCCGTTACGAACTTCTCGGCGAATGGCTCCATGAATTCATGAGCAAAAACCAATCCGTCTACTTCACTCCATTCAGCGTCACGAGTCTTCCCACTCCAGTGGCTATCGCTGATGCACCCCGCAATGGCCTTCTCGTCGCCTTCGATATGCTCACCACTTTTTCCAACGGTTTGAACATTGAAGCAAATGCCACCTATCAATGGAACCCGACGTTCTATGACACCTTTTTCTACCTAGGATTAGGTAAAGAATATTAAGGGGGTATTCTGTAATGAATTTTCAAAAGAAAGTATGTAGAGAAAAAATTCTGAATTTTGATTTCTTTCCCATTTCTTTTCTGTGGAACTCTGTGATTGTCTTTTCTTCAGCACTTCAAAAAAGATTTATTAAACCTCCTGTAAGAGATTTTCTTTTTTGACTTGCTCCGTTTTCATTGATGAAATGTAAAAAATAAATTATCCTTTTCTCCCCAAAAGGAGGCGGCGATGAGGCGTAGTCTAGTTTTGTTTCTAGTCTGCTGTTGTGTTAGGCTCACAGCTTGGCAAGTAGAAATCTTGTCGGAGTCTCCGAAAATTGTTCTGATTCACGATTTTTTGTCGGATGACGAGTGCGCTTATCTCATCGAACTGGCCCGACCCATCTTAAAACGATCTACGGTTGTCAATGAATCGGCTAGTGGAGCCAGTAAAGTGGATAAGCGGAGGACAAGTGAAGGGGCTTTTCTGAGCAACTACTACAATGAAAGTAAATTGCAAAAAATCGAAAAGAAGCTCAGCGCTTTAACCGATTATCCAAGAGAAAACGGAGAATCAATCCAAGTGTTGCACTATGGCATCGGCGCGGAATATCGCCCTCACTACGATTATTTCAACCCTCAAACGCCCGGAGGAGCATCCCACCTAAAACGAGGGGGACAGAGGTTGGCAACAGTGATTATGTATCTCAATACCCCGATTGAAGGAGGGGAGACCGTCTTTCCGCAAGCTTCTATTTCGGTCACTCCGAAGAAAAGAAACGCCCTTCTTTTCTATAATTGTCTTCCTTCTGGTGAAACAGATCGGCTATCTCTCCATGGCGGGGCGCCTGTGGCTGCAGGAGAAAAGTGGATTGCGACAAAATGGTTCCGAGCCAAAAAATTTAGGATGTAAAAGATGAATGTTTTTCTCTCTTTCATACTCTTTTGCTTTTGCGGATTGTCTCTCTACTCGCAGCTGCCCCTATTTTATTGGGATGCAAGGCCAAGCCTCGGATTTGAAAACTTCGGTGACGCGCTTTCCGAAGCGCTTGTTGAAAGGATGGTTGGAGCAAAAGTTTCGATTGCGAATCAACCCTTTTCAGGCGAGCAAAAGCTATTGGGAATGGGTTCGATTCTGAACTATGCCCAAACAGGCGATCTCATTTGGGGAACAGGCGTGAATGGGAAAGCTAAGTCGTATCGATTTGAGTCTCTTGATGTTCGAGCTGTACGGGGTCCTTTAACCAGAGAATTTCTGTTGAGTAGAGGAATTGCTTGCCCCGAAGTTTATGGGGATCCCACTCTATTGTTACCGATTTATTTTCCCGAATTTATCAAACCTGAGTCGCCCTCTCAGGACTTTATCATCATTCCTCACTATTCCGATGAATCGTTATTTTCTCATTTATCAAACGTCGTCAGCGTGAAAGAACATTGGAGCGTAGTGATTGAGAAGATTCTCTCGAGCCGATTCGTTATTTCTAGCTCTCTTTCTGGAATTATCGTAGCTGAAGCTTTTGGAATTCCCGCCCGATTATTGCAGATAGAAAATAAGACCAATACAGAAGATCTGTTCAAGTATAGGGACTATTATCTGGGAACCAATCGAGCCAACTTTTCCTATGCGACTTCAATTGAAGAAGCTCTTGAGATGGGTGGCGAACCACTGCCAACTTGCGATTTAGACAAATTAATCGGCGCTTTTCCGTTCGAAATTTACAGATCGCGTTGAGAAAAAATTTGCTCACAGTGACGGCAGCGGAGATGAAAGTGTCCGTTGCTCTGTTCCACGGTGAAGTGAGCCGGGAGTCGCTCGCCTCGGGTGATGCAGGTGAGATTCGGGCAGAGAAGCAGGCCCTGAATCGAGGAGGGAATCGAAACGGGAAATTTTTGAGAAACTTTGTAATTTTCGATGATATTTACGGTCGCTTTTGGAGCAAAGACGGCGATCTGCGAAGCTAAAACAGCTGTCAGATGTAGATCTTCTACTTTGATGATATCTTTCAGCCCCATCGAATCACTTTTAAGATTGAGTCCGATTGTCACCTGCCGTTCTTCTTCGTTAAGCCGCAATAGACGGACGATTTTCAGGGCTTGGCCTGCTGTAATGTGATCGATCACCGTGCCCGTTTTAATGGCAGAAACCGAGAGAGTTTTTTGTTTCATTTTCCCTCTAAAAGGTGAGCGAGTACAGCCATCCGAACGGCCAGGCCATTTGCCGCTTGTTGAAAATAGTAGGCATGAGAGGTGTGATCAATTTCCGTTTCGATTTCATCGAGGCGAGGCAAGGGATGAAGAATGCGCAAATTCGATTTGGCTTTTGTCAGATGCCGTTTTTCCAAACGACAAAAATGAGTTGGGGATTCGGTCGAAGAAAAGCGCTCTTTTTGAATCCGGGTCATGTAGAGAATATCAGTTTTGGGCAAAACTTCTTCCAAAGAGCTGTGGAAGGAGAATTTGACCCCTTTTTTTCTCAATTCATGAGCGATGGAGTCGGGGAGCTGAAGCGGTTCAGGGGAGACAAAGAAGAGGCGGACGGCGTAATGGGCAAGTGCTTGCGTAAGCGAATGGACGGTGCGCCCATATTTGAGATCTCCAGCTATAGTAATGGCCAGATCGTCGATTTTTCCTTGCGTTTGCCGAATGGTGTAGAGATCGAGGAGTGTTTGGGTAGGATGTTGATTGGCTCCATCGCCTGCATTGATCACCGGTTTATCGGTCGCCTCTGCAGCAACCCGCGCCGCTCCTTCTTGCGGATGGCGGATCACGAGGAGATCGGCGTAGGCTCCAATCACTTTCATCGAATCATGCAGCGATTCACCTTTTTTTGCCGACGTGGTGGCGCTGTCAGAAAATCCAATGACCTGACCGCCGAGTCGCAGCATCGCCGATTCAAAGGAAAGGCGAGTTCGAGTCGATGGCTCAAAAAAACAGCTCGCTAGAATCTTCCCCTTGCAAAGATCCGATCCCTTTTTCGAAGGCATAGCCTCTGCGAGTTTCAAAAGATATTCAATCTCTTCTTTGGTGAGATCGGAAATGGAGATGAGATCTTGTTTCATCAAATAATATTTAACATGTTTCGCGCTCTGTTGACAACTTCTTCCGGTCCAATTTGCAGAAGACAGAACGGACGTTCACACTTTCGCTTGAGGCACGGCTGACAAGTGGGTGGTTTTGCAATCGCTAGAGCGCGGGGAGCGAGGTGTGGGCCGCAGAGCTTTGGATCTGTCGCAGAATAAAGAGCGATTACCGGGACGTTTAGAGCGCAAGCGAGATGGACGGGGCCTGTATCGTTGCTGATGAGAAGATCGATTTGATTTAACAGCGCTGCAAAGGATCGAAGAGGCAAACTTGCATCGGCAAGAGTGGCTCCTGGAATGAGCTTGGCAACAGCAGCCATTACCTCTTGCTCATCTTTTGTTCCGGTGATCAGAATCTTACAGCCTAAATTCTGCAACATTCGACCGACGCTGGCAAAATGCTCGACAGGCCACCTCTTAAAGCCATCTTTCGAGCCAGGATGGAGAGCGATCCAACGTCCTTCCGGAAGGGGAGGGATCTGTTCTGTTGAAAAAAAGGAAAGAGTTTCTGTGTGTCGTTTACCGCCGACCGCTTCCACCATTTCGAGTCTACGGACAATTTCGTGACTTTTGCTGTTATTCAAAGGGTGAGTTAGGAGTGCATCGAGCCCTTTATTGATGCCCACTGTTCCGACGAGGCGAGAAGCGCCAATGACCGAACAGAGGGGGAGGATCCATCGCTGAGAAGCATGTAAAACTAGAACGGTATCGATTTGCTCCGCTCGCAATCTTTTCCATAACATCCAAGGTTTTGCCAGCAGGAGGGTTTTGTTGACCCACGGATTCTTGCGAAGCGCTTGTTCTCCGATGGGGCTTGTGAGGAGAACAATGTGTGCCTCAGGGAAAGAAAGTCGGAGCGACTGCAGTGCAGGGGTAGCCCAGAGGGAATCTCCCAGCGCCGTTGTCGCTACGACAAGAAAGCGGTGTTGAAGCGGATGTTTGGGAAGAAGCCACCGTAGAAAAAGAGAGAAAAAGAGAAGAATTTTATTTTTCATAGAGCGGCAAAATCGGGAGTTGGTCGGTATTGAGTTCAGCTAAGCATTGTAAAAAGACGACAGCAAGCTGGGCATTGGTGATCAAGGGAATGTGATGATCGATCGCGAGGCGCCGAATTTTAAATCCCTCGCTATTGGGTTGTGTTCCGCTGCTTGGAATATTGAGAATCAGATCGATTTTTTGCTGCGCAATCAAAGTGGCGATATTCGGCTCATATTTTTCGCCAACTTTATAGACTGAAACCGAGCCGATGCCCCGCTTGGCTAAATAATCGTGGGTCCCTTCGGTCGCGGAGAGATCCCACCCTTGCTCTTCAAGCGCTTTGAGCGCGGGGAGGAGTTTCATCCGGAAATCGGCGCTCACGCTGACGAGGAGGCGCTTGCCCCGTACTGCTTGTTCGGTGGAGAGCCAGGAAGCGAAAAACGATTCGAGGTAATGTTCACTGACATTGGCCACTTCGCCCGTTGAGGCCATTTCAACGCCGGTGACCGGATCTGATCCTTTCAATCGTCTGTAGGAAAAGAGAGGCGCTTTAACCCCGACATAATCGAGTTCCAATGTTTCATAGCTCTTCGGCTGATACACACCTAAAATGACTTCTGTCGCAAGCTCAATGAAATTGACCTTGGTCACCTTGGAGACAAACGGCAAGGAACGAGAGGCTCGCACATTGCATTCGATCACTTGAATCGCGTTATCTTTGGCGATGAACTGGATATTGAAGGGGCCGGAGATTTGTAGAGCTGCAGCGATCTCTCGTGCTGTTTTTTTGGCTCGTCGAATGGTTTCGAGATAGAGTCTTTGTGGCGGAAGGACGATGGTCGCATCGCCTGAATGGACGCCTGCGTTTTCTACGTGTTCAGCAATCGCCATCACAACCACTTCGCCCTGGCTTGCGACTCCATCGATCTCGAGCTCTTTGGCGTTTTCAATAAATTTAGAAAGGACGATTGGATGATCGGGAGAGACAATAGCCGCTTCTTTTAAGTAGCGGTCGAGCTCTTCTTCACTGGTCACGACATTCATCGCAGCGCCAGAAAGAACGTAGCTCGGGCGGATCAAGAGGGGATAACCCACCTCTAGACCGAACTCTTTTGCCTTTTTTAGACTGGTGACCCGTTGCCAGGGAGGCTGATCGATATTAAGCTGGTGTAAAAGCGTCGAAAATAAATCGCGGTTTTCAGCGCGATCGATCATCACAGCGGGCGTTCCTAAAATCGGATAGCCCTTTTCATGCAGGGGAAGCGCTAGGTTATTCGCAATCTGCCCGCCGACCGAAACCACTAAACCACGCGGCCGCTCAAAATCGGCGATGTCACAGACCCGTTCAAAGGTGAGTTCTTCAAAATAGAGCCGGTCTGATTCATCGAAATCGGTGGAGACTGTTTCAGGATTGGAATTGATTAAAATGGTGGGTACGGCATGCTTGCTCAACGTGCGCGCTGTATTGACAGCGGACCAGTCGAATTCGACCGATGAGCCAATTCGGTAAGGGCCAGAGCCTAAAACGATCACCCCTTTTTTCTTCGACGGTTCCACATCGTGCGCCTGAGCCCAATAGGTCGTGTAGAGATAGTTCGTTTCGGCATCGAATTCGCCGGCGAGCGTATCGATTTGCTTGATGAAGGGGGTGATTTTTAACTTTTTGCGCTCACTTCGAACTTCTTCTTCGCTTAAGTTCTGCAGCCGTCCAATCGCCGCATCGGAAAAACCGCGCCGCTTGGCTGCGAGAAGCCACTCTTTTTTTAACGGCGCCCGCTTAAAGTCTTGCTCAAAGGTCCATAGATCGTAGAGTTGCTGTAAAAACCAGCGATCGATTTGTGACCAATCGTGAGCTTGTTCTACATCACCGCCCGATTTGAAATATTGATAGAGGGCAAATAAACGCCGATCGGTCGGCTTTTGGATATCGAGATACGGCGCATCGATTTTCTCCGGCGGGTCATTGATCCCATCTGAGCCGAGATTGAGCATCCGAATCCCTTTTTGAAGCGCCTCAGGAAACGTGCGACCGATCGCCATCACTTCGCCGACGCTCTTCATTTCGGTGCCGATGACCCGCTCAGCTGATTTTAGCTTTTGGATGTCCCAGCGGGGGATTTTCACGACGATGTAATCGAGGGCTGGCTCAAAAAAAGCGCTGGTTTTTTTTGTGATCGCATTTGCCACTTCATCCAGGCTGTAGCCCAGGGCGAGCTTAGCTGCGACAAACGCCAGCGGATAACCCGTTGCCTTTGATGCAAGCGCGCTCGAGCGAGACAGTCTCGCATTCATCTCGATCACCCGATAATCGCTCGTCTTTGGATCGAGAGCAAATTGGACATTGCATTCGCCGACGATGCCGAAATGGCGGGCCGCTTTGATGGCCACTGTCCGCAATAAATGGTATTCGTGATTGGAAAGTGTCTGAGAGGGAGCTACGACGATGCTCTCACCTGTGTGAATGCCCATCGGGTCGAAGTTTTCCATATTGCAAATCGTAAGTGCCTGATCTTTGCAGTCGCGGACGATTTCATATTCGAGCTCTTTCCATCCCTTCAAATACTCTTCAATGAGGATCTGTGGCGCCCCTGTCAGAGCTTCTCTTGCTCGCTCTTTCAGTTCGGCTTCCGACTCCATTTTTCCTGAGCCAAGACCGCCCAATGAAAACCCCGAGCGCATCATCACTGGATAGCCGATTTCTCGAGCTGCGTTTAATGCTTCTTCTACAGTTGTGGCAGCGAAACTTTTAGGTGTCCGAATGCCGATTTCTTCTAAATTCTTTTTAAAAAGATCTCGGTCCTCAGTTAAACGGATCGCTTCGACAGGCGTACCCAATACTTGCATCTGATATTTTTTTAAGATGCCCCGTTTTTCTAGCTCTAACCCTAAGTTTAGAGCTGTTTGCCCACCAAAACTGAGTAATAAAGAACCTGGTCTTTCCGCTTCGATGATCCGCTCGACTGTCTCGACATTCAGCGGCTGCAAATAGACTCGATCGGCCATGTCCCGATCGGTCTGGACGGTGGCGATATTTGGATTGACGAGGATCGTTCTAAGTCCCTCCTCTTTCAGCGCTTTAATCGCTTGCGAGCCAGAATAATCGAATTCACCCGCTTGCCCAATTCTCAAGCCGCCGGAACCCAAAATTAAGACGCTCTTTTTCATAACATCTCGTAGAAGTGATCGAACAGATAATCTGCATCGGTTGGGCCGGGATTTGCTTCCGGGTGAAACTGCACAGCAAAGAAAGGGGCTCTTTTATGCTTAATTCCTTCCACCGACTGATCGTTTAAACTTCGAAAGAGTACTTTCCAATCGCGAGGCAAGCTCTTCTCATCGATCGCATAGCCGTGGTTTTGAGAAGTGAGGACACATTTTCTCGCATCGAGATCCATGCACGGATGATTTTGTCCCCGATGACCGAACTTTAGCTTATACGTTTTCGCTCCGATCGCCAGAGCCATGATCTGCGCGCCTAAACAAATGCCAAACGTCGGCTTTTTCAATTTCAATGCTTTTTGCAGCACCGCAATGGTCTTCTTGCACACCATCGGATCGCCCGGGCCATTCGACAAAAACAATCCGTCGAATTCTTCACCCGTATAATCATAATCATACGGCACCCTAACCACTTCGATCGGATATCTACCCAGACAGCGCAAGATGTTTTGCTTCATCCCGCAGTCGACCGCCACAACCCGCTTTTTCCCATGCCCAAAAACTTCTCGCGCCGGATTGCTCACCATCGACACTAAATCGCTCTGATTTGGATCGACGAACTTTCTCGGTTTCGCATCGCCCATCACAATCGCACCCAGCGCAACGCCACTTTTTCTGAGCCGCTTGGTCAATTCCCGTGTGTCCACTCCCGTAATCAACGGAGTTCTCTGCTCCTCCAACCACCGTACAAAAGAACACTCTGAGTCCCAGTGGCTCGCCACTTCGCTCACGTGACCCGTCACCACGCCCGCCGCCTGCACCTTCTCCGACTCCCAAGTCGTGCGACTTGGCACGCCATAATTGCCCACCAGCGGATAGGTAAAGGTCAAGATTTGGCCAGCATAAGAAGGATCGGTCAGCGACTCGACATAGCCGGTCATCCCCGTTGTGAACACCGCTTCGCCAAAATAGACACCCTCTTGCCACTCTGGTGAAAACCCAGAGAAGACTTCTCCACTAGACAAAATCAATTTCGAAGGAACAAGCATCATGGCAAATTCACGGCAGCATATCTCAACAAATCAATTTATGCAAATCGCGAAGAACTTCACCGCAGAGAATGTGAGTTAGAGAGAAAAATTCACCACAGAGATAGGCCACCACAGAGGCGGGGAAGCCCCGCACCCCAAAAGAATTAGACCTTTATACGATGGATTCCTTCTTTCAATATTTTAACATTTAAATTGATTAGAAGGCCGATCTTACAACTTGAAAGTTTCAAATAGGAAAGTAATTGAGCTTCATGAATTGGCAATAGCGAGCTGACAGACTTGATCTAAACGATAACTTGATTTTCTATAATCAAGTCTATTCGATATCCGCAATCTAGAATTTTGTTTTTGTAGGAAATTGATAAAGGTTTCTGTTGTTCAAATTTCAGACCTTTTAATTCTAGTTCGTATGTCAGACAAGTTTCATAGACAGATTCTAATAATCCGGGGCCTAAAGCTCGGTGGACTTCAATCGCTGCGCCAATGATTTCACTTGTCAGGGAATCTCTTTGTACTTCAATCATTTTTTTCTCTTTGGGGTGCGGGGCTTCCCCGCCTCTGTGGTAGTTTATCTCTGTGGTAAATTTTTTTTCTTTATTCTCTGCGGTAACATGTTTTAGGGAG
Source organism: Chlamydiota bacterium (assembly GCA_048498835.1). Lineage (GTDB taxonomy): Bacteria > Chlamydiota > Chlamydiia > Chlamydiales > SM23-39 > CAITMJ01. The sequence goes on from JBEHXF010000060.1 coordinate 9,368, forward strand.
CGCGGCAGCAGAAGGAGACGGCAGGGTTGCGCACGAGCATGGAGGTGGTGGTGAGGGGATGGGACTGGGTGATGGTCGCGAGAGCGGAGAGCCAGTGTGGTTCGAGATTGAGCGCGGGACAGCGATAGGCGTTGAGTCCATAGGAGCGAAGGGGTGGGAGGTAGAGATGCTCGATTTCATAGAGCGTTTCAATGTGGTCGGAGGTGAAGGAGAGGGGAATGACGACGATGTTCGGGCGGGACCAGGAGGGGTTATCGCAAAGTTCATTGGTGTAGGGACGGAGCCATTCACCGCGGCCGAACTTAGATTGGTAGGAGAGTTGAGTGGCGGCGAGGGGAAAAGCGGCGCGGATAAGGTGATAGGAGGCTTCGCATTCCGATTCGTAAGGGTCGCCTTTGCAGGAGAAAGATTGAGGAAGGCCATGAGCGGAGAAGAGGAGTGTCGTTTGGGATTCGGGAAGGTTGTGAGCGGTGAGGAAGTGGCGGATGTGGTGTTGGAAGGCCGCGATGTAGGCTGGGTGGGTTGCGTAGGAGTGGATCCAACGGAGTTTGAGGAGTGTGCGGCAAGAGAGGTGTGTGGCGAGGAAGCGGGCGATGCTGCCTGTCGTGGCGTAGGAGAATTGGGGAAAGAGCGGGAGAACTCGGATGATGGAGGCGGGACAGGCTTCGAGGCGAGCGAGTGAGTCGGCGTGAGTGGCGGGGAGATAGCGGTGAAAGGTGAGTGCGTTGAGGTGAGAGGCTAGGGCTTCTGTATCGAAATAGATGGGTGAGCGGCCGCCGATGAGCTGATAGTCTTCGGCTAGAGTGAGCGCTCGTTTGCGAGCGATGCGGCCAAAGAGCCAATTGTGAAGAGGCGTGGGTAGACGGGTTCGGACGACTCTTTGGTGGATAAGCCGTTTGACGAGCCGGGGTGGTTGTATGAAATCAAATGGGACGGCTATCGGGCGATCGCATTGTGCGACAGGAAGGAGCTGAATATTATTTCGCGCAACAATAAATCGTTCAACGAAAAATTTTACCCTGTTTACCAGGCGGTGAAGGAGTGGG
>JBEHXF010000061.1:0-9778 GCA_048498835.1 Chlamydiota bacterium
ATTAAAAAATTCTTCAATGTTTTACTAACGAGGTTACCATGACAACTGTAACATCTGTAAGAATCCAAAATGACACCATAGTACAGCCACAACCTTCCGTAACCGAAGGGGTTTCTATCACCAGCGCCACCCAGGCTATCCAACAAACACCCATTACTACAACGACAGAGCTTACACAAGATCGAGTGTCTGCTTCTTGGGGTTGTTTACAACCGATTATCGATTGCATTTATAATATCGTTGAGTCAATTCTCGCTTGTTTTTGCTGCTGCAGGACAACAGAAACTCCAGTTCAACAACCGCCTGCACCACCCGCAGAACCCTCCGCGATGGCTTCTGTTGAGGCAATAGTCGAGAAGGGGAGCGTTACAACCCTTTACTTACCCGTTGAAGAACCTAAGCAGACTTCAAAAACGGAAATAGTAGAAGAATCAAAAGTAGATGATGAACCTGAAGAGATGATTATTACAGCCCCTGGAATTGCCAATACACCAGAATTGGAAGGAGCTAATTTAATGGCTTCAGTTCTATTTGCTAAAAATGCCTCACGAGCGCTCAAACAAGGAAATGAATTAACGCAGGATCTACTAAAGGCGTCTATTGAAGCTGGAATTGAAAGTCGAAAAGATGCTGGCGAATCATTAAGTTTGTTGCAAATTTTAAAAATAACAAAAGACTTTGGGGTGCATACCACTCAATTAGAAAATGGAACTTTGGGAAGCCCCAAAGGAATAGATAAATTTAGTCGTAGTTATCACAGCAAGCTCGGAATGGCTGTACACAATCTTTCAGTGAAAAAGAAAAGCGTAGCGCTTATCTTAGAAAGATATAAGAATGATCAAGTGACAAATGTCACTCCTCCTCCTGTCGAAGTTTTTACAATTGTATATGAAGGTGGTGACAAGCATCTTTATCATGTGTTGGATACCCAAGCCACTAAAGGTCAGAGTGAAATAAGATCGTTTGATACGAAGCAAGCTGTTGTCACCTATTTGGAAGGTCGATCGCCGATTACCGAGCAATTGAGAACCTATCGAATCAATGAATTGGTAAAAAACAAGTAAGAAGACCGGGCCCCTTATATCAAGAGGGGCCTTTTTCAATTGGAGCGGAATTTTCCGATCATCTACACTCTGTTCATTTGAGGTAGATATGAAACGCTTTCTTTTCTCCCTATTTGTTGCGTCAGCCTGCTTTGCTACGGATCGGCTTGAGTTTACCAGAAACGATGGCAGTAAAGTGGTTGGATATATCGATGCTCCAACGTCCGATTCTTTTCCTATTGCCATTGTATTACAGGGGTCGCAGCGCAGTTCAGTCAAAGGAATGCACGACGAGTGGAAAGAGAGACTTTTGGCCATTGGCTATGGAGTGGCAACGGTAGAAAAGAAGGGGATTGAAGGGGAGGAGATCGATGGCGCGGTCTATGATGAGGCCAATTCGGTCGATCAGCGGATTGCCGACCATTTGGTTTTGTTGGACCAGCTTCGGCTGGGGGCGGTTGCAAAGTGGAATAAGAGGGTGGCGTTGATCGGAACTTCGGAAGGAGGGGAGGTGGGGGGAGCAGTGGCTGCCTTGACGCCCGAGACCGAAGCGGTGATTTTATTTTGCTCGGGCGGCGGATGGACGAGAATGGAAGAGATCTTGTGGTCTTTTAGAAAGCAGATGGCGGATGAAAATTTACCACCATTGTATATCCAGTCGACCATGGCCCAGTCGAGAGATGCCTTGTATTATACACTGGAAAATCCAAGTTCTAAGTTGAGATCATTTGGCCTGACGAATAAATACTGGGCCTCGGCTATGAAGCATCGGTTGCTAGAATCGCTGAATCAGACGAAGTGTCCTCTCTATATTGTCCAAGGCGGACAGGATGATCGAGTCCCTCCTAGTAGCTCGGATTTTTTAGTTAAGACTCTCAAAGACCAAGGAAGGGGCGGCATCACCTATCAGATGATCGAATCTCTAGGTCACGATCCGCGAACAAATCCGGTCGTCTTTGACGATGCCGTTTCCTGGCTCAAACAAATTAAAAAATAGTGCGCGAAATAGTCGGAAGTGACATACTGTGTGGCACTTAAGGTCAGCCTGGCCTAAGCTTGGTCGGAAAGCTTTGTTTACACATAACATGTATTATCAGACGTTCTAAGTCGATAGAGTATGCCTCTACAATTAACCCTGCGATCGCCCCAGCTTCCTCATTGCCGTCTCAATTTAGCCAGCCCTCAACCAACAACTCAAGAAATAATCAATGCCATTCGTGAGCACGACTTAGCTCAACTGCAAATCTTCCTAAACTCGCGACCCTCTTTCGAAGGCTTTCTTCCCCTCCACCTATGCGTTGAGGTAAAATTCGATCAAGCGATTCCCGCTCTCCTCAAAGCAGGCGTCAATCCCAATCAGGTCGATTCTCTCGGCCGAACCGCCCTTTTATGGGCTATGGAGCGGAAAAATTTGGGGGCTTTTCGTTTATTATATCTGCACACCGATGTATCGATCTTAGACCGTCGCAGCATCAGACCTCTTAATCTAGCCTTAATGAATCCTGTTTTATATAAAGATCAGTTAAAGGAGTTGATTTGGCGTACAGATGATCTCAATGTTGGCGATTGCGATGGAAATACACCTCTTCATTACACCTATTTAAAGCTTTCAAATCCTTCAGCCCTGACTTCCTCTTTACAACAAGAAGCAAGAGATTCGCTTCTTAAGCAAGGTGTTAATCCACGACAGAAAAATAACTTCGGGCGACTGCCGTCGCAAGTCAATTTCAAACGATTTACCGACCTCAATACAAAGGTAATCGGCCATATCAATTCACTGATTAATTTCGGCTCTCGTGAATATGAATCCGCCCAAAGCTCGGTATTGATTGATCGGTTGACGAAGATGGATTCGTTTAAGTATCTACCCCAAGAAATACAAGTAGCAACAGAAAGTCTACCTGGGCTTTGCGAAAATGCCGATCTACAGGACTTTGAAAGACTCGCCCAGAAAGTCGCTCGAAGTTGTTTGGTTATCTTTCCCATTCAAACGAAAAACCACATCTCGTATGCCGTTTTTTTTAGAGGCTATTTAGCGTTGTGCGATCGAGCAAATCAAAACGGCTCTTTAGATGTCTATTCAATTGATCGAAGACGTTTGAATGCTCATACCTTTCAACAGCTCTCTTCTTTTGAACACCAAGATGATCAGAACATACACGCCTACTTACGCGACACTTTTCTACCCAATCATGGCGCAAAAAAAACAAATGAATGTGAAATTTTAGAAGAGTTACAGGCAAAGAGCGCAAAGGCTGGTACCTGCACCTACAATAATCTCAAACTTGCCTGGCGCATTGCGATGGCATTTTCTTTGTTTAAGAAGGGCTATTCATCGAAATATGCCACGGAACAAGCGTGGAAAAGCTCCAAAAGACTTTCTAGCAGATTCCGCAAGGAATCGATCGCAAAATCCCTCGACGAACAGGCCGTACAAATGGCCCTTGATAAGCTTCGTAAGAGGCCGCCTCTACGCGTCTGAGCTAGTCACGAATTTCGGGATATCCAAACCTCGCTAAACTCCCCTCCTCTACTAAATCTATTTAATAAGTATCGGGATATATTAATAACAATTAATAATAAAAAAAATGATATAATACAGCTGAATTAATTAAAAAGAATATTCATGAATTACTTAACTCCCGATTATATCGTTAATCAATACTACAGACCCCTTCAAAGTTTGATCCATCTACTCGATCGACCGGTTATTGACAAACGTACAAAGGAATCCGTTAAAAATCAGATGAGCCTTTTAACATCTCATCTTCGCTGCGCCGGTCCTTTAACAAAAGAAACTGCCATTCAAGTAATTCCATGTGAAGAGATTAGCGCAGAAGAACTTCGAATCTTACCTAGAGCTTTTCATGCGATGGGCTTTATTGATTCTCCCAATCCCGATTTACTTGTCGAGCTCTGTCTGAGAAACTTGAATTTCCGCTTGATTAATCGATTATTAGGGGAAAAAATAGTCGATGAAGAGACCTATGGAAATGTGGCTGAAAAAATAAGCAATGAGCGACAAGAGGTACCCCTTGATATAAAAGGGCGAGGCCTCCTTCCTGTCCGTAAAGCTTTAAATGCTCTAGAAGTAACTCAGGCGACTGCCTTACTGGCATCGGGCGAACTGGACTATATGACAGGGGCAGATCGACTCTTGCTGATATATATGGCTGGGACCCTTTATGAAAAAACCGAACAGAGCGATGAAAAGGAAAATATCGCCCGCTTTTGCAGAAAGCTAGCTGAATTTGCAATTGAAAATTATGAGATTGAAAATCTTCAGTACATAAACCGCTTTGGCGTGGACTTAACTGCTCGATTGGAGAACGGCTCAACCTTACTTCATTCCTGTGCAAAGCGTGGCTTTGGCCGTGCCATTCACTGTTTTTTAGAATATCTCAATGCAGATCCAAATGAAACTTGCACACTTCTCGGCCAAACAGCTTTGCACGTTGGCTTAGAGCAGCCACGTCCAACCGGTCTCTCCCCTCTCATTAGGAAGACAAATTGCGATTTAAGAGACTACAAAGGAATGACGCCTCTTCATGTTGCATTAGGAAACTTAGAGCCTTGCAGAGATTACTTTAAAGATTTGCTCGAAAAAACCAACCTCACCCTTCGTGATCTCGATCAACATGGATTTATAGAATACACCTGGTTTAATCACTTCAACACTCCTGCAGAACTGCAATTACAAGCTGGATTGAGAGAAGAAATTGTGAGAAGAAGCCCCTCTCCAACAGAAGAACACAAAGAAGCGATTGTAGAGCCAAAAATCAAGCCCGATTCGTGGGAAAAAATATTCGGACATATCAATTCAACTCCCACCTTTGGCGCGAGAAATTACGAATATATCGATCACATAATTCTTTTAAAAGTTGTTCAAGAATTCAGAACAACAAGAGAATTAGATGAACCTATAAAAATTGCCATTAAAAATGGGATTAGGTTTGCAAAATCTAACAATCAGGAAATGTTCAAAAAAATCGCAGAGCAAATTGCCGCTGGCAATTTGATCATTCTTCCCGTTTCTTCGGACGATCATGCAATTTATCTTGTTTTTACAAAGGGGTTGCTAGCAATTTGCAATCGAATGGATAACTTGATGATTCAAGGTGAAATTCTTAAGCCGATTGAATTTTTTGAAATCGATTCATCGAAAATTACGCCACAGGACCTAGAAGATCTCTCTCGCCTAGTTGATATGAGCACGACAACAATGGATCTTCAATGCTACAAGATTCTTGTTGATAGTTTAGATGGTAGAAAAACAGACAAAACAGCGTACTTAGAATCTAACTTTCGTGTAAAAACTCAAAAAATTAGCAATTGCACTTACGCAAATTTTAAACCAGCTGTTCGCGTTGCAGCAACTTTCTTGTGTCTTCGTCAAAATAAACCACTTCCAGAAGCGATTAAAAAAGGACGTAAATTATCAAAAAGTTACTCCACTTTAATGCGAGCTGAGTCGATCGACCGCTCGATTCGCCAACCCCACCCCGATTGGCATGCTATTTTACATGCGATGAACAAATTGCGAAATCGAACAGATGCTGAGAGATTATCCGGTTTTTTCAGTTCTCGAAATCTCGCATTTAAAAAATTGTTTACTGCCAAGAGTTATAAAGAACTCAGTCCATTTAAAGACAAGGCACTTGCGCAGCCGACCCCGGAAGCTCTATAATACGAGCTCAACTTTGGAGATGGTATGCAATTTAGAATGGAAGAATGGGAAGACTTGTCCGAAGAGCAGGTCGTTGAAAAACTCGCTTCAATCGATGGGCTCCTCTCCTTAGACCGAAATGACCCTTGCTGGTGCGGCAGCGGCGATAAGTATAAGAAATGCCACGATAGCTTCGACCGCAGGCTTGTCTTTGAAGCTAGTGTCTACGAAAACATCCAATTTGAAGACCAACCCCTCCCCTCTTGCTATGAACTAGGCCTGGAAGGCGACGATTTGACCCGTTTTGAGGAGATTCAGGGACGGATCGATGCGCAAGAGGCTATTTCTGAAGCGGATCTCTCCTTCTTGACGGATCTTTCAAAGCGCAAGCCAGATACGCTCTTTATCTACCATCTTTTGGTGATGGCAGCGCAAATTTTGGAGAAGAAAGAAGAGGCTGATGCTGCTTTAGCGAAGGCACATGCTCTTTTACCGGACGATTTGTTCACCCTTTTATTGGATGCGAAGATCGCTCAAATGAGAGGGGCCTCATTTTTGGAGCGGGTTCGAAATGCCCAGACCCTCCCCCAACTCTATCCTGATCGGACTGTCTTCTCCCCGTTCGAAGTGCTCTCTTTCCACGAATCGTTGGCGGAGTACTTTGCTACGGTCGGAGATTTGAGAGGGGTTGAGTGTCACGTCCAGTTCCTAACTTTGCTCTTTAGCGAACACAAAGACTTGCTTGAATCGTCGAATCAGCTTGTGAAAGATGCTCGAGCGGAACGGAACGCTCAAATCATCGGCTCAAAATTCGAAGCGCTTTCGGTTGTTGACTAAAATTTTTAAGATACTGTAAAAATCCTATCCGTTTTTCTTAACGGAGCAAGAGATGTCAACGCAAGCAGTAGCGGAAGCTGGACCGATAGTTCGAATCGAAGGAAATCACCTTCATATTGGCGAATTGAAGCTACCAAAAGGGAGCGTCAGATCGATTTGGCGCGCTGATCTAAGCCAAAACATCGAATTCAACTGCGTGTTAAAAAGTAAACCCATTTTAGTGAAGGCTGTTTTTCCTACTTTAGAAAAAGCTAAAAGTGTGTTTGTAATGCTCAAAAATGATTCCCATATTCCCATTTTTCCGAATCAAAATATGATCGTTACTTTTGAAAAAAAGACGAGAAATTTTGTGATTGGTGAAAGAGCCGAAATTAGTGAAGCTATTTGGGATGCCGATATTCGAAATCTAGAATCACTGACACAAGAGGCGAGAGAATTTCTAGATTTGGAGCTGCCGGCTTAGTGGGTCCAGTGAAGAACGTTGTGCAAGATCGACCAGCGGGGCTCTTTTTTCTTGGGGGGTTCCCCATCAATCCAGTAGCGGGTCATGTCAGCTTTAAATCCAGACTGCTCTTTCAACGACATCCAGTTGTTGAGGAAGGAGGCGAAGTCGGTGGCGCCGGTTCGAATGGGATAGGCAAAGTAGCGCTTGCCGATGAGACCATTGTAATCAACGACGACGTAGTCAGGGTGAGAGAGGCACCAGATAAAGGCGGGAATTTTAGACCAGATCCATGCGTCGACTTTGCCGGATGTGAGATCGGGGTCGATATCGCTGGACGGGATGTAGGTAGCGAGGGGAAAGTGACGTTGGACGATGAGAGTATACCCACCGACAGCGCCGATGCGCAGGCCGGGTCGCTGCGTCGCTCTTTGTAAATTCACAAAGCCACTCTTTCTTTTAACCGGAACAACGAGAACGTTATCTTGTTCCGTATAAGGATGGGTAAAGTCCATCGAGACAATTCGGTCCTCATTCATGAGGATGGCCGACATGCCGATATCATAAGTGCCTTGCGCTAATTCTTTTCCCATATTCGGTACGTCGATGGGGACAAATTGCAACTTGCAGTCGAGATCGCGAGCGAGTTGGTAGGCATAGGCAATATCGTAACCGACGAGTTCATTGCGATTATTGAGGTATGCATAAGGTATATTTCGGATGTCATAGCCTACTTTTAAAATACCCGTTTTGAGAATGTGGCTTAAGGGGTCTAAAGCTAAAAGAGTGGGATCTTCTTCGGCTCCCCGCTCCCCTGCCCTTAGTACTTCGGCAACGACTGGACTGCGAATCGACTCGGCGATGGAGAGGTTCATGTAGAGGTTTTGGTAATTATCATCGAGATGGATGATTGCCTTGCTTGAAATCACAATTACTGAAAACAGAACCATCGATGAAGAAAGGCCTATGAGGAGTTTTCTCCACTGGATCTGTAACAGATCGTAATAAGCGTATAGAGTCAAGATGATGAGCGTTAAGATGCTAGCTACGCTCATCAAAACTTGGAAATTTAGTGTGATGGCTGAAGTTTCAGTAAAAAGGACGATCGATTCTTTCGGGAACTGAAGTTGGTCAATCAGAAAGGAGACCGAGTTAATCGAAGTAGCAGCCGATCCGATGGAGAGCGGAATGGTCAGGATCGAAAGGAGAGCTTTTTCTGAACCTATAAAGGGATGGCGATAGTAAAAAGCGAGAAAGAGGATGAAAAAAAGGATCATGCAATTGCCGATTTGGCCAAAGCTATAGGCAATTGGCATAACCGTTTGCGAAGTATTGTGAAAGGCCTTTTCACCGCTCTCCTTTTCCTGACCGAGCTTTTTCATGTAGAAATTGATGAAGGGAATGGCGATGGTGGGTATGCCAGTCACAAAAGGGAGAAGACAAACTGTTTTAAATCCTCGAATCACTTCTCGATAGGTTAAAGGAGTAAGACTTGAGATGAGAAGAGGCAGCACCCAAAACGTGACAAAGAGCGCTACGAGAATGAAGCAGACTACATAAAATTCGAGCTTATAAAGATCTTCAAACCGGACTGTACCTACTGCGATGGAAATGTGGGCAAAAGCGCCGATGGGAGAAAGGATGGCAAGCCAAGTTAAGATCTTCTCCATCGTTTGGTTGATCCGCTCTAAAAATCCGAGGAGAGGCTCTTTTTGCTCTAGGTGCATGAGGGCGCCTCCGACGATTAAACCGAACATTGCCACAGCTGGTACGACATTATTCGCGAGGTCGTAGAAGGGATTTTCAGGGACGAGGTAGGAGAGGAAATTTTTGGAAAGGGAATTCCCCTCCCCTTCTACTTCGCTGCCGATGAAAGCGACGAGGGGTTTTGGGATTAGGTTACCCAAGAGGTAAATAATCAAAAAAGTCAGCGCCCAAATAGCGATGAGAAAAGGCCAGCCGCTACGAAACAGTCTCCAGCCCATTTGAGGAGAAATCGATCCGAGTCCATGAATGAGCGAAAAGCAGATGTAGGGTAAAACCACCATCTGTAGAAGCATGACGAAAATATCGGCGACTGGATGGAGGATTTTGGTTAAAGGGCCAAAGAAAAGGCCAACAAAGATCCCTAAAATTACAGCGAATAGGACTTGATAGCCTAAGGAATGGCGCAAAGGATTACCAGAAGTTGAAGTTTTGCTCCGATTCTTCGTCTAAAAAGTCTTTGTCCTCTCGATCAAGGCCGTTTTTCTTTTGCTCTTCTGCATCGTCGTCCATTTCTTCAGGAGGTCGATTGTCTCCAGACTGCGGCCGTGAGCACATCGCAGTGAGCTTTGAGGAGGTCGTTTTCATCGGCTGATTCGGCGGGTTTGGACTGCTTTTTTGCTGCGGTCTTGCGCTCGGGTTGTTATTTTGTTGCGATCCGGGCTTTTGGCTCCCGCCTGGGGGTTGGACAGCAGGCCCATTCTTCGGTTGAGGTTGCGCTTGAGCATTGGGGTTATTGCTTTGCTGGGACTGAGGTTTGGAGTTCGGATTCGTTCCTTGTGGCTGCGTTGAAGCGTTCGGATTATTGGATTGAGATTGGGGCTGGGCGGGAGCATTTGGGTTATTTCTTTGCTGAGCCTTGAGATTACTCCCCTTTTTCGGTTGAGGCTGGGAGGGTTGGTTTGTGGGAGAGAGGGCGTTTTCAAGATCGGTGTCCTCGTCGTCGACCTCTTTTTGTGTAGGCATAGTCGGTTGAGTTGCTAGCTTCTCTTGTTTGACGAGCCATTTATAATAGTCATTGCCGAT
>JBEHXF010000062.1:0-9553 GCA_048498835.1 Chlamydiota bacterium
AAAAAGAGTTAACGCAGAGGCGCGAAGCGCTTTACAGAGGCGCAGAGGACGCAGAGACGGGGAAGCCCCACACCCCAAAAGAAGAGAAATAACAAGGATCCGGCGAAGCGCCGGGCAGGATCGCCGCAAATGCGGCGACAGGATGGGCAGGGATGCCCTTGCCATCCCCAAAAAAATCAAACACAGAGAATCACTTCCCCGAAAAGAGTTAACGCATAGGCGGGGATGCCCCGCACCCCAAAGAGAAGCAGTTCCTTTTGAGCGTCAGCTCAAATCACGTCGGGATAAGTTTTTTGCGCAGCAAAAACAAGGGGGCTCACTTTTTTGTGGGTGCGGGGCATCCCCGCCTCTGTGGTGGTCTATCTCTGTGGTGATTTTTTTTCGAATCGGGCACGGGCACGCACACGGGCACGGACACGGCCGCTTCGCGCACACGATGGTTCTCCTGTTTTTTCGAAGTGGTTCTCGGCCCTCTCTATTGACGAGAATCGGGAAATAGGGGATTTAGAAAGAAATGAGCAAAGATAAGCCGATTACAAAAAGAGGGCATGACTTATTGAGCACACCACTGCTCAATAAAGGCACTGCATTCACTCAGGCGGAGAGAGATGCCTACGGTCTCAACGGCCTCTTGCCGAGCCATATATCGACCATCGACGAGCAATTGCAGAGAACCAAACTCAATTTCGGCAAGAAGAGGACTGCGCTCGGTAAGTATACTTTTCTAATGAGCCTGCTCAATCGAAACGAGTGCCTGTTTTACCAATTCGCTTTGAAGTATGCCACTGAGCTATTGCCCTACATTTATACGCCGACGGTAGGGGAGGCATCGATCCAGTATAGCCAATTGTATTCTCACCAACGAGGCTTTTACGTCTCTTTTCCATTGAGAGATAAGATTGAAGAGATGGTCGATAATCTCGATCAAGAAGAGGTCGATGTCTTGGTGGTGACCGACGGAGAGCGAATTTTAGGGCTTGGCGATCAGGGAATTGGAGGGATGACCATCCCAATTGGTAAATTGTCACTGTATACTCTCTTCGGCGGAATTCATCCAGCGAGGACATTGCCTGTGGTATTGGATGTGGGCACGAATAATCCCGACCATCTAAAGAATCCGCTCTATTTAGGCTGGCGTCATCCCCGTTTGACAGGTCCTGAATATGACCAGTTTGTCGAGCGATTTGTCCGCGCCATCCATAAAAAGTATCCAAAAGCTCTTCTCCAGTGGGAAGATATCGGCAAAAGCAATGCCCGAAAGTTATTGGACCGCTATCGCCCTCAACTTCTTTCGTTCAATGATGATATTCAAGGAACTGCAGCTGTTGTGACGGCGGCATTGCTCGCTGGAGGTAGATTGACCAAGCAGAGCATCACTGAGATGAACATCGCAATTTTAGGTGGTGGCTCAGCCGGAACCGGCATTGCGGACATGCTGGTGCAAAGCATGGTCGATCATGGAATGTCGATCGAGGACGCCAGGCGGAACATCTACATCGTCGATATCCACGGGCTTATTCACTTCAACTCTCCTAGTCTCGACGAAGCGCAAAAACCGTATGCGCAATCCCATACGAATCTAAAGAATTGGAACGTCTTTAATTTTGAGCATATTTCGTTAAAAGAGGTGATCTCGAATGCGAAGCCATCCGTGTTGATTGGCGTATCAGCTCAAACGGGCGCATTTACCCAAGAATTGATTCAGGAAATGGCACGCTTCCATCCCCAGCCTATTATCCTGCCTCTTTCGAATCCCACATCAAAAGCTGAAGCGATTCCGCAAGAACTCATCGAATGGACCAAAGGCAATGCGATCATCGCCACAGGAAGCCCGTTTCAACCTGTGAGCTATAACAATAAGACCTATAAGATCGGCCAGTGTAATAATGTCTTTATCTTCCCGGGTCTTGGGCTCGGTGCTCTCATTTCTGAGGCGACACAGGTCACAGAGGGGATGCTTCTAACGGCAGCGGAAACCCTAGCGGCCCATTCGCCCGCCTTGAAAGATCCCACCCAATCTCTTTTTCCAACAATCGAATCGGTTCGTTCCATTTCTAAAAAAATTGCAATATCTGTCGCTCAAAGAGCCATCGATGATGGCGTTTCAACGATTTCCTCATCTCTTTTAGAAAAAAGACTAAAAGAAATGATGTGGGAACCTTCTTATTAAATTAATTAGTATCGTCGCTCGTTAATTGCATATTCGTTAAAATAGTAATAATTCAATTTCGGGGTATATATGAGTCATTTAGCCATTCAAAAAAACAATCTAACTCAGGTAGAGGGAGTTCACGAGTTTGCAAGAGGGCTTGGTAAATTACGTAAAGATGGTGATCGGGAAATTCATGTCATCGTTCATTCCTCCGCTTACCCAGAAGAATCTATGTTTTACCGGGGAGAGTATGATGAAGTCGGAGGCAATGAGGTTTATTACCATACAATTAACTCCATTGAAACAAACCGCGTTCATCGCATCGCAAAGTTAGTTGCGTTTGGGGCGCTTGTGGTTCTCGCCTACCAACTATATACAGGAGACATCAAAACAGATGTCAGCATTGAGGGTCTTAAAAGCTTGGCCAACCGGACGTTTGAATGGTTTAAGTCTGGTGTTCCCACTTCCTCAATTCAACAACTTTAAAGCTGCATGATAATTTGGCTCGTGTGTGATTTCAGGCACGAGCTCCGAATAAAGAATGTGATCCTTCTCATCTAAAACAAAGACAGCGCGCGCAAGTAGGCCTGCGATCGGCCCGTCTTGTATCAATAAACCGTAAGATTTTCCAAAATCTTTGTTTCGCATCATGGAGAAAGTTTGAACATTGTGAACGGATTCTGCCTCGCAGAATCGTTTTTGTGCAAAAGGGAGATCGCTTGAAATTAAAAGGATTTGCACATCGGGGTGTTTTTTCGCAGCCTCATTGAAGTGTTTGGCCATCAGGCTGCAAGTGCCTGTATCGAGACTCGGCACCGTGATGAGAATCTTTTTCTTGCCATTGAATTCGGATAGATGGCGATCTTTGAGTTCCTTATCTACAACAGTAAAATCGGGAGCTTTGGTATGGAGAGCTGGAAGAGTGCCAGTAGTGTGGATCGGTTTTCCTTTCATGTGAACTTCTGCCATAGCAACACCTATTTTGTTTTTACTGCTAATCCACAATAGCCTGTTTTCAGAGATCGGGAAAAGCGGAAAGTAAAGGTTTCGGGCACGCGGCGTTTAAATAGAATCTCAAAAGACGATTTGGAAAAGAGGTTCGGTTCTAATCCTTTCCATTCGACTACATTCATTTGGTAGTGACGGCACTGCTCTTCCAACTCATCCGGCTTGATGAATAGGGGATAGACATGCATGTTGCGAGGAGCATTTGGAATAAACCAATCGACTCCTTTAATCACCAGAAAATAGCTCAGAAGATTTCGATTGAAGGTATGAAAAAAGAAAAGGCCATTTGGTTTTAACACACGACTCGCTTCTGCGAGAAGAAGACTCGGTTCTTCCACATGCTCTAAAACATCCATGGCCGCAACCACGTCGAAAGCGCCATTTTCAAACGGGAGGCAATAGGCATTGGCGCAAGCATAGTGCACATTTTGCGTGGAGTCACCTTGTCTCGCAATTCGAAGGCTCGATTCTGAAAGGTCTATGCCGGTGACCTTATGACCAACTTTTGCGAGGTAATTTGTGAGAAGTCCTCCGCCACATCCAATATCGAGCACTATTTTATGAACGCCGAGTCTCTCTTCAATTTCTTCTGCGATCCAGGGATTTCGAACCGCATTCTCGGCTCTTAGCAGAGCAATCGGGTGGTCTTTACGGGAGTTCCAATCTTCCCATAAATCATCATAAAAACTGTTGTTTATTGTTCTGCTGTTTTTTCTTTCCATAGGAAATTCCAGTAGACGATTTGATAGAGAAAAAAGAGCCCCATACTCACAAACTGACCCAACAAGAAAGTATGAAGCGAGTGAGGGGATGAGAGCCAATTTGCGATCCAAGGAGTCACTTCTACCCCCTGAACAACCGGCCAGATAAAACCAGCTACAGCCAGGGTAACTGGATGCAATGCAAAGAGAACTGCGTGGAGCCACTGTTCAGGTGCAGGACAATGCTCTTTATGGACGAATTCATCTTTCGTGACAAAAAACGTCGAAAAAGCTGCGAGCGCAATGTAACCAATAAGCGCAGATTGAGAAAAAGGAACCCAAAGTACATACCCCATACAACAGAGGACCGTCAGAGTATCCAGAGGATGGCCGATCCGTTCCCAGCGAGGCAGGCCTCTCTTCAGATGAAAAAAAACTTCATCAAAACCGATCGCAGCTGCTTGCAAGGCAAAGGGAATTAATGCTGTCCACCACATCGCTTCTCCAAAATTGCGCCGCAAATACTCAAGCCGGGACCAAATGCTAGGCTTACCACCGGCACGCCATCGGGTATAGACGCATCTTCAACGATCGCTTTCCAGATATGAGGTAAAGTGCCGGACGACATATTGCCAAATTCACGCAGGATCTGAAAGCTAAATTTCATTTGATCGTCAGAGAGTTTTAAGAGATCTTGAATGTGGATTAAGATTTTCGGTCCGCCCGGATGAACGGCGAAGAGCGCATTCTTGAGTAAAGCATCGACACTCCATCCCGAGCGGGCAGCAAGGCGCGCCAAATATCCTTCCAACGAACGAGCGATTAAAACCGGCACCTCTTTCGCTAAAAACATTTCAAAGCCCCAATCGACCACATTCCAGGTCATGGCTTTCATCGAATTTGGAATGATCTCTTCTTTTACAGAACGGGTGATAAGACCCGCCCCATTTTGCGAAACGGAATATTTAATAAAACCATCGGCAAACAAGCTTTGCGAAACCAGTTGATCGAGTTGATGAAGAGAAGGATTGGAGTGGAGACAGCATATTTCCGTGTGAACAATATCCACCCGTTTTTTATCTGACTCTGCAGCCAAAAATCCCTTTGCCATCCGAATGGCAGGTATAGATCCGTAACACCCCATGTGATAGGCATGGGTCACCGTAGTCGATTGCCCCCAGCCTTTTTTAGAAACGAGTTTTTGAGCTCCGCTTGGAGAAACATAACCTGTGCAAGTGACATGAATGAGATCATCTGGCGCCTGGTGAATCTCGTGATAAAACTCTTCGAAGACCCGATCGGAAAAAGTGCTGTATTCTCTTACTCGGACATCAAGACCCTTTCCCGAAGCCATTTCTTTTAAACGATAGACGCTCATTTCATCCCAATTACGATGAAGAAAATCAGAGAGAATATGCCCGCGTTTTGCGATCCGGTCTGGCTTGCAGGCGACTTTATTGATACGCTCTTCGAATGAAACCTTGAAAAGAGCGAGCTCTTCCTCATTTTTGCCCAAAGTCCTCTCTGCTTGCGTGTGGGCTGCTATGAACCAATCGAGAGATTCTTGTTGAGAAGTTTCATGGGGTGGACGAATGGAGTGGAAATCGGATAAAATCATGGTGCTTGCAAACTTTAGTGAAATGAGTTAATTGCCAAATTATGACTAAGCTGATGTGGATGATACTCTGTTTAGGCGCCTACCTCTGGATCCTTACTTCCGGCAAGGATCAATTTATCGTAGAACGCGGCAAAGCGCTAGTCCAAACTGTTTCAAACTGGTTGGAAGGGGCAGATGCAGACTTTCAACTCAAAGATCTCAAATCGAAAAAAAAGTCCCGCCGCTGGGACTAACTTCATTCCCTGTGGTTTTGACACTGAAACAAATTCAACGATAGAACGATGCAGGGAGTTCGGGGCTTCCCCGACGTTATATCGGTAGCTCGCGTTTCGCGAGTGTCATCGTTAGCCGCGCTTTGTGGCGTTATCGTTACATTGGGCTTTTGTAGATAAGCTGATGGGACCATCATGACAGAGCTAGGACTGCCTAAATTCTTTCTCAGCGTCGGAGCATGGCGATGCCCATGATGAAAAGGGCCGCTGCGAAGATTCTCTTAATGATCCCGGTCGGTAAAGTATGTGCCAACCTAGAACCGATGGGTGCCGTTAAAACGGAACCCAAGGCGATGGGGAAAAGGGCGTAGAGATCGACGAAGCCGAGAGAATGGGGGAGGGGAGGGTGGTTTAAAGAGAGGACAAAGTAAGTGAGGCTGCCGGCGATAGCAGCTGTTAATGTTGCTGCTGAAGAAGTAGCTACTGCATTGGGAAAAGAGATGTGGTAGCCGAGTAATATAGGTACAGAAAAAACGCCTCCGCCGATCCCGAGTAGGCTGGAGAGCTGGCCGATACAGAGGCCGAAAAAAATCAACAGACTATTGCGCTTATGACCAAAATGAGGTGTGGGCATTTTGGGAAAGCTGAAATAAATCGCCAAGAGAATCACAACAGAGCCAAAGATGGAGCGAAGAATTTTCTCAGGAAGAAAATGAGCGAGTTTTGCGCCGATGACGCAACCTAAGATGAGTCCGGGCAGAAGAAATCCCAAGAGAGGAAAATGAACCGCTCGCTTTCGGTGATGAACATAAGTAGTTGCGCTCGATGTAACAATGATTGAGGCGAGAGAAGTGGAGATGGCGATTTCCATCGCATGGTCAGGAGTAGAGCCGTTCCATGTGAGTAAATAATAGATGGATGGAACGATGATGACCCCTCCGCCGATTCCCAATAAACCGGAAAATAAACCAGTTATTAGACCCAAAAGTATATAAACTGCAATCAGTTCCATAATTATAAATAATATTTTATTATTACTTCCTTGTGTTCAATTTAGGCATTTTGTAAGCTCATTGTCAAAGGGAATTATATGAGTGGAATTACAAGAGGAGATTGGACAAAAGCGCAGGAGCTCTTGGTCAAACTCGTCCAAATTCTGACTCCTTTAGCAGAATCCCCATCCACTCTTCCCCCAGTAACCATTAAACTTTTTGCTCCAAAAAAAGAAGAAGAACACCCCTTACGCCATCAGGTCCGTTTATTGCCGTCTCTTCAAGCGGCCCAAAAAGAGGTCTCGGCTTGGATTGAAAACTATAAACTGTCTACAGATCCAGCCACAGCCTTTCATGATCCAATTTTGCCCCGGCGAGAAATTCCCACCCCTTTTCAAAAAATAGCGGGAGAAAAGAGAGTTCCTTCTTCTATTATGCAACCCGCTCAAAGAGCGATTGATGAGGTGAGAGGGGCCATCCGAGTCCTGGCAACTTCCTCAAATCTCGGACAACCCAATTTACAGCAACTCCAGCTTGCAATGAAAAAGATCAAACCGGTCATTGATCAACTCATCGATGCAGTCGAAACAACTCAAGATATGCACTCGGCCAGCGAGCAGCGAGATAAACCTACTTTCCGCCACCCGTTACCAGCAAACCCACGCGCTACTTTATTTCGAGGGGCTGTTGGCTCGATTCTCCATAAACTCAACGAAGAGGGGGAAAAGCTCGAAGAGGGACGCGTGCAGGAAAAGAAAGCCTCCTTTCCCAGATCAAAAGAACGCACGGACATTCAGACTCTTCTATCGATGCGATCCGAAGAGCCACCGCAAACAAGTCCCAAACCTCAAACTGCTTCCGAGAGGTCGACCCTCCCAGGAGCTCCTTATACCCCTCCACCTACCTCTTCTAGCCCGCGCCGCAAAGAAAAAAAGAAGCGGCTCTTTCCATGGGAGAAAGAGGATGATCAAGATAGCTTAGAAAGACCCCGTTAACCCACCAAGTCTTTACAAAATATTTATAATATTATACGTTAAGTAAAGATTGCGTTAAGGAAAAAGAACGGCTGGGGGCTGGATTTATGAGCTTAAATTGCTTAGGTGCATTGTTAAATTCTCTATGTGAAAAATGTTCGACCAAATTGACGTGCGATTGCTGCACAAAGAAAATCATCATTGTAGGGCAGGTGGAGAGCGAGCGTGATTTGGGACACGTGCGGGAGATCATTCAAAGGACAAACCGCGATTTAGAGCTCTTAACTTCCCAAATAGAATATGGACTCGAAAGACTTGCCACTCGCATCACTCACAAAGAACAAGCAGAAACAGAAGAGTGCAAACCATTGACAGTCGATCTCGGCATTCTCAAAATCACCGAGCGTTATTTGGATAAATTACAGGCAGGTGAGTCTGATTTAGCAGAACGGTGGGCGCGATTGAGTGTCGCTTGCGCCCTGTGCGAAGTTGACTTGCAAACTAAGATGCAAAATTACAAGGCATTGACCAAACATGAGTTGAAAGCCTTAGATAAAAAAGTAGAGCTCGTGTGTAAGTATGGCTCCCACGCAGTCGTCTTATGGAAACTCGTGCGAGCTTATGAAGGAAATTTAGAACTACTATGTGGTTTTAGAGCTATTTCTCCAAAGCAAGCTGAAATCTTAAACAAACACTTAGTTACACCTCCCGTTGGCATTTTCGAGCGGAATCGGTTTGCAGATTTAGAACTCCCTACTAAGGAAGCTTTTTTGAATGCAGCGGTGGTTTTTTCTAGAGAATATTTAAAACATAATGAATCACGTTATGAAGCATTTACCAAAGAAGATAAAGAAAACGACGCATCTTCGCTTCCAGACCTCAACCGATCTTATTTAAGTTCCCCGGCTCAACAAGCGCCTCGCATTTTAAATCCCTTAGAAAGGGAGCTTTCTTTAAGAGAGAAAATTGAATTGTTTTTTCGTTCTTTGGGGCAAGTGGATTTAACTCAAGATCAGCTAGACCAAAATCTACGTTCTTCTTTAGGAATTTTGAGGGCCCAAGTGTTGGGCATACAATGTGGAATTGATGATCGTAGGATTGTCGAAGGAAATCTCACAGAAAAAGAGTTTGAGCAATTATCCAATCAAGCAAATTCTTTGCATGAAATAGATGGAGCACTTTGTTTTCTATTTCGCGTGTTAAAACAAAGTATTGAAGAAAAAGAATTGTTGCAAAAACCATATATTACAGAACCCTTAATCGCAGCTCTTAAAAGCCAAATCAAGCGTAATCCTGATTTTTTATATATGCTAAAAAGAGCAAGTGAATTAGCCGGTCTTAAGCCGCCATATATCCAAATAATCGCAACTCTGACCGATTTTATTCCACCCGAAGCAAAAGCTGAATTAAACAAAGAATTTCCTGTAATTAAATGGCTTGCAGAAAAGAGGGATAAAACTCCTTCCCTGAACGGCCGCGGTAGTCCGGCTATTTCCGAACCGCCAGCAGTTGAGTTAAATTTGGATGATGAGAAAACTCCTTGATAATAGTCGACCGTTCTTGTATCCGGTGGATTAAGAGGTCATTATGCGGATTGAGTTATCCATTGTATTTGGGCTGATTGCCGGCGGATGTATGGCGAATGATTCGCTCGGCTCATCGGCTGTTTCGGAAAAGAACATCAACAACTTATCCCGTATCTCTGTCGGGATGAGTCAAGGGGATGTTCTGCGCATCATGAAACGACCTTACAATGAAGAAACCTTTCAGCTACAACACGATTCTTATGAAGTTTGGTTTTATGTAACTATGCCTACTTCATTAGGGCAAAAGAGAATGGCGACTGCAAACCTGACTCCACTGACCTTTAAGAATGGTTTTTTGGTTGCAATCGGC
>JBEHXF010000063.1:0-9256 GCA_048498835.1 Chlamydiota bacterium
GCCCCGGATCTGACAGCGCCCCCGATCCGTTGCGCTGGATCCGGGGGGCTTTCGACATTCATTCATCATCTTTGCAATAACCAAAAAAGGGCGTAAGGAGAGAGATGAACGAGAAAGGAAAGAGTGGAGATGCCCCCTTGGCCAAGTGGTAGTTTTTGAACGATCTGGTCCAACCAACTCACGATGAATACACTCATGCTACTCGATAAAATCAGAAAGAATGGAGCAATGAGGATAAAGGCTAAATAATCGCTTGCAACCCGGCGCCAGGAGCGGTGACGCGGAATATTCCAAATGTGATTCAGCGCCTCCTCCAAATTCATCAGAAGAGAGGTGACCGTCCAAAATAAAATGATCACGCCGATTCCCGCAATCAGTCCCTCATGAGTCTGTAACAAGAGCTTATCGGCAAAATTAAACATCTCCAACAGAGCTGTTTTTTGATCTTGAAACTTAGCTAAAAGCTCAGAGCGCAAATGATCCTGATAGCCAAAGCCCCCAGCAATGGCGAACATCATGGCTAAAATGGGAACAATCGACATCAGAGTATAGAATGTAAGGGCAGAAGCTCTCAGTGTATTTTTATCTTGGATAAACCCCCGAATCGAGAGCACGGCGATCCGAAGCCACCGATAGCCCCTTTGTTTTTTCCCTCTCAAATCGGAAAGGCGAAAATTCCAGAGATCTTCTTTAAAAAATTGCAGCCACTTTTTTCCCATAATCTATGAATCTCTCATACGATCTGTTTTCTGTATAGAAGCCTGCAGTTTTTGATCGAAATGCTCCAAATGGCCAGGAGCTTCGGTAGAAATCCACTTCCGAAGACGGTGGGTCGCCTTCCACCACTCCAGTAAAAAGCGCTCAGTTTCTATTAGACGGGGCTCAAAGTAACAGCGAGCTGGATCGATGTATTGAATCGTGGACCCGTCCCAACAGTAATTTCGTTGAAAATCCCGGTCGTGATCGGCAATAAATGCCTGGATTCGCCGCGCATGAAAATCGAGATAGGAATCGACCATCTGATCCAAATGGATCTGATCCCCTTTAAGGGCTTCAAAAAAAGAACCAGCGCCCTTTTTTTGCAACACAAACGGAACTTTGTTCAGATCAATCCAAAAATGTCGGTTTGCCCGATCGATCAACTCAACAACAGGGTATCTCTTGGCGCTCTTGCCCAAATGAGCGATGAGCACACCCGTGTCTTGTGAGAGAAGGCGAAGTGCAATGGGGTAACTTTCAGGAAAAATCCGCACCTTCTCATGCCACCGTCTGAGAGCGGTTTCTGGGAAGGGAAAATAGGCTCGGAACGGTTTTTTCAGCTCATTTCGATTAAATAGCTTTAAAACATACTCGCCGCTTTCGAATACAAAGACCTGCCGTCCTCTGGAAAGATAATGGAAGGTCCTTGGAATCTCGATCTTTGGGTCGCTGGGCATATCTTCCTGCTCAGCCAAAGGAATTTGAATCGCTGTCACTGAAAAGCGATCTGTTTGTCGAAGAGCGATCGCCGTTAAGCTGATCGCAACAAAACAGATTACGCTCAGGCGCTTCATATCTTAGAGGCCCGATCATAATAGGGAAGGTATTCCGGAGCGGTGCGCTCTAAATACTGACGGAGTTGTCCAGTGAACAGCCCAATTTCATAGCTGCGGAAGGATGCCTCTTCCATCTTGGGATCAACCCAATAATTTCCAAAATCCCACTCCATCGCTTCTTCACCAAAAAAACCGAAATTCGGGGAGATTTTGGTATCGGAATTTCGAATTTTCCGTTCTGTCCGCTTACGCAAGAGAGCAAAAAAAGAATCAATCAACCGCTCTGTTTTTGCTTGATCTTGCGAATCAATCGCTTCTTTAAATACTTCACGAATATGACGTCCACGATGCTGAACTGCAAATCGGTACCGATCCATATCCAAATCATAGCGGCGGCCCAACCGATCGATGAAAAGGGCATGCGGCAATTTTCCCTTTGTCCGGTTCAAATGAACGTAAACCAATCCAGTCAAGTCACTCGCCTGTTCATACGCCAGTTTGCAGGAAGAAAAAAGCCGATGAACTTTTTCGTCGGGTAAATATCGTTTTTTTTTCTTTAGTACTTCATCTCGGAACCATTGGCGCCAAGGGTGTACCTTTTGATCGTAACGGAAGAGCTTAACGATGTAATTGCCATCCTCGCTTGCAAAAACAAAGGACTGAGCTCCGTGACTCAAATAGCGAAGAGGTCGCGCTAATATTTGTTTGACTAATGCGTCGGTTTCCTGAGAAGGTTCTGCGACCTCCCAAGCTGGATTGAAAAAAACATCCAAAGACATTTTACCTAAACGAAAACCGCCCGTTAATTGCTTTGCTAAATCGGGAATCAATAAAACCCCGACCAGAAAAACGAGAAAAAGGGCAATCCGCTTACTCTGCATCCTTCATTCCCTCATCTAAAACAGCCACTCCTTGCGGCATGTACTTCACCAAAAATCCCCTCAATCTCGATGCGAAATGTTTAGAGCGATGGAGCCCATGGATCGGCTGATCGGTCAAATTCCCAAAATCGATCTGGATCGCTTGTTCGCCGATAAAGCCAAAGTTGCTGGGCATTTTAGGATCAAAACTCGCCATTCCTTTCTTGTCTAAAGACAATAAAAGCTGAGTAAAAGAATGAATCATGCGACAAAACTTCGCTTGGTCGTTTTTATATGCATCATAGAGAGCAGGTTTTAACATCACCGCTCTCTTTTGAAGGACAAATCGATATTGATTGGTATCGAGCGTATGCCATCGATGCATCCGATCTCGCACTTGGATCGAGGGCCAATCGCGCTTTTTGGGATTGAGATTGACCCAAACTACGGCCGTTTCATCTTGCAGATATTTATAACTTAAGAGGCAGGCATGAAAGGTTTTAGCCATCCTCTCTTCAAGCGGCAAAACAGCTCGCGGATGAATCCCAATCCGATTTTTACACCAGCGAATGAGGCTTTGTCCATAGGGAGCTTTACACGGATCAAAACGAAACAGCTTTAAAACATATTGACCATCTTGGCTTCCAAAAGCAAAACTCTGGATTCCTTTACCTAAATAGGTGAACGGTTGGCTTAAAATTTGAACAATCTGCTCCTCTTGTTCTGCCGTCGGCTCTACTTCCCATTCCGGATTATAAGCTCTTTCAACAGCGACGCGATTCGGATGGAAGGGATGGGTCCATCGGCGATAATCGGCTGGAAAAGAAAGAAAATAGATTAGAACAGCCACGGCTCCAAAATAGCGAACCAATTTCATAGCGTCTCCTTAAGAAGCGGTTCTAATCTAACTTCAAATTGTTTAAACATCTCTTGATCTCTCTCCTCTAACCATTTGGACACATGCTCTACAGTCCGAATCACTGAATTTTGATACAATTCGTTCTGGGAAACCCCTTCTACTCGATAAAAACTTCCAATATCGATCTGATAAGCCCGCTCTCCATCAAAACCAAAGTTATCATAAAAGTTTGGATCTCTATTTAAAATTCCTTTTCGAGCCCGCTCTGCAATGACATCGAGAAATGCAGCCAGCATTCGATCTGCAGCTTCGCGATTTCCCTTATCTAACGCCTCCGCTACCGCAGGCATTAACAAATTCTCTCTCCGTTGGACGGCAAAAGCGGTACAATGAACCGGCAACTGAAACTCTCTCCCAATCCGATCGACACAGCGAATCGCCTCACCGCGATTTTCTGTCCGAGTCAGGTGAATGCCAACTAAAGCTGTTTGCTCGCGCAATTCCTGGTAGCTCAAGAAAAAGCTATCTCTGATAAATTCCTCTCCTTTTCGTCGATGCTCTCTGAGTTCCTCCCGATAAGAACTTGGCCACGGAATGCTCTTCAACCAAAAAGGAAGTCGATACCGATCCATGCGCGGAAGTTTCAGAATATAGAGCCCATCGTCGCTTACAAAAGCAAACGATTGACGTCCGCGACTTAAATAGTAATAAGTTTTGGACAAAGCCTCTCTTCCTTCTTCAGAAAAAGGTTCTTCTTTCCCATCTACCCAAACCCCCAGTCGATTCAAAGAAAAACCATCTCTCGCCCAGTACCAGAGTTTACCGACGCAAGCACAGAAGAAAATCAAGAGTGTAAAGTGGATTATTCTCTTCATATGATGCCATAGAATAAACGTGCCTCACGCTTTTTCACAACATTTCAATTCTCGCTGTAAACAAATTTTGGCTTAAGTTAACCTAACGTTTAAAATTCGGAGGACTATATGTACGATCAACCGCAACAACACACAGCACAACAAGAACAGGTCTTTTTTGCTGGCGATCATTTCCTCAATCGATCGATTCTCTCATCGATTATTAAAATCCCAGCTCCCAAAGGAAACGGTCCGCTTACTTATCAAGAACTCCCCTGCACCGATCAAGATCAAGCGATCATCGGCGAGATCATCACCACGATGTCAGAAAATGGGAAGCTCAGCCTCCTTTTTATGCAGAGCCATCTCAAGCAATTAGGCGCTGAGATCAATCACGTCCACCCACTTAAATTTCTTTCTACCATCTTCGCCAATCCACGACTGAAAACGTGCATGAATTCGGTGTATGACGATTATTTTAAGAGAAATGGCTTTCTAGAAGGACTCGGACCGAGCCTCACCAATGAAGCGGACAAAGGAAAACTCGACCAATACGCTGAGGAATTCGCGCAAGAAGTGAAAGTTCCAGTCGAGGGTGTCCGCAAGTTCTTCCAAAGTCGCAACTGGGAAGAATTTGTTCGCTATCTGATGGAGAATTAACATGACAGCGCCTGTTGGACCATACGATTTCGATTTTCCCGAAACAGATATGCCACAGGCCAAAACGGACGATGACTCTCTTGCCGTTAGAATTGGCAAAATTTGCTTTTGGAGCAGCGGATTTATCGGCTCGTTTGCCGTCGCTGCTTCTTCCTTAACACGAAAAAAACAGAGGATTATGCAGATACAAGGTTCTAACGGTGCCCCCCCTCCCGCTGAAGTCGTCATCGAACAGCCAGAGCCCCCTCCCGCCGGAGCCCGTCATCTGCCAGACTTATCCCACGAAGATCAACAAAGAATTCAGTTTGTCGTTACTTCATTAGCAACCAAAACAACGCCTGAGCTTATCCAATTAAAAGGGAAACTAGAAGAAATAGATGTCGTTTTGAGTAAAAATGCGCATCCCTTTCAGTTCCTAGGATATATTTTTAGCACCCCAGCTACACGAGATTTAATGCCGGCTGTTTTTGGTAAACCGGCAAGTGCGTGGAGTTTATTCGATTCCTCTGTATTTACGCGAAATGGATTTTTAAGCGGTGTTAAAAAAGGAATGAACGCTCACGCCAATAATCTCGAGCCATTTATCCATTCCTTCTCGGAAAAAGTGAGAACGACCCCTCAAAACATTCGCCCATTTATTCAGAAGCAAGATTGGTTTGGGTTAGTCAAACACCTCATTGAGAGATGTTGCCCTCGATGACCTTTCGCGCTTCAGCGACAAACGTATCGGGTGTGACGATTTTCGCACCCACCATTCTCTGCATATAGACAGCATTCGCCGACTCCCAACACGGAATCCCGGCGAGAAGCTCCTCTTCGCTTAATTCCTGCCCCTGCTTTTTTGCCTCAGAATGAACCCAAATATTGCCCGTTCCGACACTCATCAACTCCATCGCTGTTTGCCCGCCCGAGCGTGTGCAGGTGATATCACATCGATTAAAGAGCGGGGCTAAAATCGTATCGGGCTGAAACGACATCGGAATGACCGTGAAATGTGAGGGATATTCCTTTTCTTGCAAGACAGAATCGACTACTTTTTTCATCAAAGATTGGGTTTGCGGCGCGTGATTTGCACAAAAGACGAACAGGTGAGCGGCTAGGTGTTCCGATTTCTTTTCTTTTGCTAAATCGATAAATCCTTTTACATATTTTAGGGTCCCTTCTTGAGCGGGTTGCGAGCCGAGTAAAACCATAAAGACGCGATCTTTCACCGGAATATCAAATTCAAAATAACCCGCACCTCTTCGAAAAGAGATAGAGCTTCGCTGTAGACAGCTCAGAATGAGTTTTTCCTCTTCCCCATTTTGGAAATGGGTCTTTAAAACGAGAGGCTCACGCTGCTTTTCTCGTTTAAATTTTCGAAAGGCTTGCCGCACATAATAATCTTCGTATTGCAACTCGTTTGCCGTCAAATTGCAATGCCGCTTCCAAAAATCGGAGGCAGTCTCCCCGCTTTCTAATAAGGGCTGGATAGTGATCAATTTGAAAAAACGCTTATCTTTTGACGAGAGTTTTTTAATGGTTTGAAAAAAATGGGTCGCTTTCGGAGTTGGCAAATCGACTAAAACCTTCTCTAGTTGCACTTTTTTATTTCGTCTCTTATGGAAAATTCGGAGCGCTTTAATGATTGCGGAAGTACCCATAATTTGCGTATCGATCACCTGATCGATATCTCGCTTAAAGATCGTGTAGAGCGAGCAAAAGAAAATATGAGGCCAAAAAAAGTATTCGATGATGGGCGCTGCAGCTCCAAAAAACACTTGCGCTTTTACATCCCCTCGATGCTGCGCGCGGTTCCACTGACCCACAAAAAATTTCCCCAAGCCTTTCCACATCCAGTCTTTCATCACATCGCGCTGGATCACAATAGCAGAAGGATATTTAGCTAAAATTTCTTGCTCTTTGGCATTCGCGGTTTGAAGAAGTCCTCCCCCTCCAGATGATGTGATGATCAATACCTTTTTAACAGAAGACGGGCTTCCTTCCGAACTAGACATGTATCTCTCTTTAATCTTCTAAATGCATGAAAAACAAAGGAGGAGAATCTCCTCCTTTATTAACCTAATTAGGCACCAATTAAACCGCCCATCACGAGAAAGGATACGAGTTTGGAACCGGTATTTAATATAAAGAACTTCATCGACTTACCACCCCAAATAACATGACTGATTTGGGTTGTAGCTACGAAACCGAGCCAGAAGCAAAAACCGAAGAACATACCATCCGATACTGTCGTAACACCGAGATAACCTTCAATGAAAGCGATGAAATAAGCTGTTACGAGAGAGACTAGAACGCCCCAAACGAGATTAGATCTTTTCAGCTTCATATCGTTTTCTCTCATGCCGCTAGCTTTTGCCCACGCATGTCCAAACAGCCATTTCGAATACCAGAAAAAATTAATTATCATGTTGAGAACTGCAGCAATCACCACAGCCACATAATCGACTGGCACTTGTTCCATTGATCACTCCTTCTTAGTTTGCGGCCAGATCGGGCAAATTCTCCCGTAAAACCGCTCTTTTCATAGCTAGTTAATATTTTCCTTTTCGAATTTTGAGTCAAGCTCCAAAGAAAACCCTTCTCGACGTTAAAACATTTCTTTAACTATTTGATTTTAAACAGATTTAAGTTCTATAATCATTTGCGATGACAGTAGAAACAGTAAATAAAAATTCTTCTTTATCTTGCCAAATCGATCTGCACGATATGGAGCAGCTGTCGCAGAGCATTTCCTCTGTTACAGTTGACCCCATCAAGAATGCTGTTTGCTATATTTTCCCTTTTCTCGGTGCGTATAGCTCCAACCACTTGGAGATGCGCTATGATGATGTCGCCCAAAATGGGATGATGCCACTTGCTCAAAGACGAGCGATTTTAGATGAAATTCGCCTATTGAAAGAGGCCGCAGGAATTGCGCGCAACGTCAGTGTTTACTCCTCACTCAACCACAGCTTTATCAGTCATGGTGGGCTCTTCTCGATTACGCAGCCGATCATTGGAATTCCCCATCAACATCTATTCCGCCCTTCCCAAAACTACTTTACGGCTGAACAACCGATCGACGCTTTGGCAAACAATATTTGGAACTTCACAGATAACGAAACTCGGTTCTTTATCTGCCGCGAGCTTGCCTATGTGCGTGGAAACGATGGACTGGTTCGCCTGGGGATTAAAGTCGCTTTTATTGCCGCCCTATTTTTCTTCTACGCTATGCCCATGAGCTGGGTTGCAACCGGAGCTTTCCTCCTCATCACTGCAGCAGTCTACCTGATTACGCAGAGAAACATGGAAAGCCAAATGGATAAAGAGGCGGTAGACATCCTCGCAAACCGTTTAGGCAATCACCATCTCGCTTCCCAAGCCGCACTCTCCGCCCTTGAGAAATTGCGAGAGCAGAATCTTCAGCGTCACAAAACAAATGGCCTCTGCCGCTACTATATCAGTGAAAATGGCGACAACTATCTCGATCTGAGCCACCCACGCCTCTCTTCGCGCATCTCCTCTCTTGCGCCCTAACTCCACTTTCTTATATGAGTGAGTGCTATGAAGCGCTCCATCCTAGCCGGCCTCTCCACTTTTTTTACTCTCGCTTATCTCCTCCTTCTCTACCCCCAAATCATGAAAGAAGGGGGCTTTGATTTCGGCGCCACCCTAGTCGCCCAAATCATCACCCTCGCTGTCAGCACAATTTTTCTAGCCCTTTACGCTGATTTTCCAGCAGTCATTGGCTCGGGCTTAAGCGTGGTCGCCTATCTCGTCTACTCGGCCATCCAAGAGCAACACATCACACCATCGCAAGCGCTCGGAATTGTTTTCTGGTCGGGTCTTTTCATTTTTCTTTTGAGTGTTTTAAAAATTAGACAAAAACTCATCCACCTTCTCCCCGATACCATTAAATTTGCGGCCATATCTGGCATCGGCCTTTTTTTAATTTGCGTCGGACTGAAAAATCTCGCCCTCTCTCATTTCAATCAGCTCCACTCCCTCCCAACCCTGATCGCTGCATTTGGTCTCCTATTTTTTACCTTTCTCCATTATCGGAAAATGGAAGGTTCTTTCATTTTCACGATTCTCGCCTGCTGTTTTCTCAGCATGCTGTTCGGACTGACCACCTGGCAAGGTTTCGCCGCTTTTCCACCCAGTATTCAACCAAGCCTCTTCCTTCTGGACCTATCGGTTATCTTCCGTCCCGATCTATGGGGTATACTTCTGTCGGTCTTTCTCATTTCTCTCATCGATTCTTCCGCATCTTTGACTGCACTCGCAAGGCTCAACCACCAAATCGACACCCATGGCAAAATCAAAAACCTCGATAAAATCGTCTTACCGGACGGTCTCGGCAGCATACTAGCCGCTCTTCTTGGCGCCACCTCCCTCTCCTTTCTGCTCGAATCCTCATCCGGTATTAAGGCGGGTGGACGCCACGGCTCTACCGCAATCATCGCCGCAATTGCTTGTTTAATTGGCCTTTTTTTCTTTCCCCTG
>JBEHXF010000064.1:0-8507 GCA_048498835.1 Chlamydiota bacterium
GACGCGAAGCGGTTTAAGAAAAAAGTAGGCTGGAACGAGGGGCGCCAACGCCAGACTAAATTGGCCGATGAGGCGGGGGGATCGCAGCACTTCCCCAATCTCCTTCCGCAAGAACCAGCAAAGGGCGAGCCAGGTGCCGGCATGGCAGGCTAAGTCAAAATAGATCCACTGTTCACCATCGGTTAAGCCCATGAGAGAGCGGAAAAAACGGAGGTGTGCAGAAGAACTAATAGGAAAAAATTCAGTAACTCCCTGTACCAGACCCAGAAGTAGAGCTTGAATCAAATGCAAGGGGGGCCTCAACTTAACGAGAAAAATGGGGCGATCGACGGGGTTCGAACCCGCGACATTTGGATCCACAATCCAACGCTCTAACCAGCTGAGCTACGACCGCCACAGAACAAGGCCCACAATTGTAACGAAACCTTTTCATTTCGTCAATATGAGTCGATTACTGTGGAGTTAATCTTTTAGAGATCTCATGCCATTCGTTGGCTTTCACATAATTACCCAGCAGTTCCGCATACATGTCACCCACTAACTCGGCGGTCTTTGCATCCTTTTCTCCCTTTTCTTTCAAAGGGATCATGATATCTTCGAATTTTTGGTGGATGACCGCTAATTGATCTGCTGTTAAGGGCGTCTTGTTTCTGATTGGTTTTGTTAGATGAGATAAGTAGAGTGAAGTGAAAAAAAGATCTTCGTTTTTATGAATTAAAGTTTTGGTATATTTTAATACTTCTGGATCTTCTGTGATCTGATGGGCGATGGGGGCTGCTAAATAAAAGGCAGACCTAGATAGGTGATAGAAACTTGCTTTTAACAGACTGGCTTGCGCCTGTTTATTTCCTAAACGGACTGCTGCTTTCAAAAGATCGTCAAGGGGCAGCCAATAAGGTTTTTTATTTAAATAATAGAGCGCCCATCGTAAGGCAGAAGGATCTTGGATGATGGTTTCGAGGATTTTATTGCGCGCATCGACCCGTATTTCTTGATCATATTTTTTCTTCAGAAGTTTCGCTTTTGTCTGTGATGCACCGAACTCGGCCGCTAACTGGAGCATTCTATCATCGGAAAGGTAACCCGCTAATTCACTGAGTCCTGTCCCCGCTTTAGCTTGGATACATTGTTCGGCAAGAGATTGAAGTTTTTGCTTTTTCTGGTCTGCGCTCAGCTTAGTCGATTGGTGGATTGCATAAGGGTATTCTTGCGCTTCGGCTAATTCTAAAATCTCTTTAGGAGTTAAATCGAGGGGGATTTCCTCTCCTTGAGGATTAAAGCCAACGGCGATCTGTTTTTGGTCTGATTGATCGAGAGCGCGAAAAATCAATTCTTCGTTTTCTTTTTTGAGGAAAAAAAACTTGTAAGATTCAAGATCCGAATGTTGAATGCCCCAAACATAGGCTTGTACTTTTATTGCGAGTTGACGGAGGAGGTGATTTTCTTTACGACAACAATTGATCAGATAGATCTCTATTCCAGGCTTAAGAGTGACGAACGTATCCGCTTCAAACTGGGGAGTCAGCTCTTCGGTGGGACTTAAGGAGATATGTCCATGTTCATTTGCATGGCCATATAAAATTAGCTTTTTGACCGGTCCAATTTTTTGTGCGTTGTCAATTGCTTCACGAATGCTGGCTTGAGATTTAACTATTTCTGCCTTCATTCGACCGACAGTTGCATGAATCGCTGTTTTTGCTTTGGCTAGATTCGTGCTTCCTGGGATGGGTCTTTGCCGTAAGCTAGCAACATAAGAGCTACATCTGATTGAATCGTCATTGTTCGGCCATCATACGGTCTGTTAAAATCAATTCTCGGGTAGCGGGTTCGCACGTTCGGCCCGCATCAATTTCGAGCTGGATCGTCTTTTGAAACCACTCTTTGGCTGCGCTGGGGTTTTTGAAAACGTCGCGATAAATTAGGCCAAGTTGAAAGGCATATTGGGGCTTAGTTTCGCAGAATTTTTCCAGCTTTCGATTTGGTTGTTGATTCGCAAAGTAAGGTAAAGATGCGCGGATGAATAGATAGTCAGGAATTGGTTTTTTGGTAACTGCAAAAAACGCATCCATTAATTTCTCATTGCTGTGTAAATAGGCGGCGTCACCCCAGATAGGCTCGTATTGGTCGATCTTTTCTTTGATATCAAATGACAGTAAGAGGGCCTGTGCGTAGAGAGAACCCAGTTCTGCTGCCTGTTCAGGATAGAGAGGATTATCCATGTAAGAAGCTAATTCGTACAGCCCATCTCCATGTTTGAGTTTGATGAGGCGATCTGCTAGATGTTGTAGCTCATTCGCATTGTTATCCAAAGAAAATAAACTGTAAGGATAGCCTTGTTCTGCTGCTCGTTCGATGGTCAGGTCTTGGGAAAGAACAGGTTCTCTATTTCCCTCGGGATTATAAACGACCGTTCGATCGATGTTATTGGCATCTAAAGTTCGAAATTCTAATTTACCTTCATCATTACGCAAAAAAAATGTCTGAGGCATAAAGAGCGGCGAATGTTCGATACACGAGACATAGACTCCAGCTGTTTTCGCAATTTGTTTTGCGAGAAGGTTTTCTCCTGGGCAACACATGATTAAGAAGACTTGTATTCCTTTTGGTAATCCAGAAAATAGATGGGTTGGAAAGTTGGGAGAAAGAGACATTTCTTTCGTAATTTGAAGCTCTTGCTCATTACCGTGCCCTCGAATAATCACCAGTTGTAGGTTGGCGACTGTTTGGATTTTCTCAATAGCCTCTGGAATGGATTGGAGAGAATCCATTTTTACAGTTTCGCATAAACCATAGGTATTCTGCACCTTTTCTTGCTGAATGAGTTCAGAAGAAGGGGAGAATAGAAGGCTTCCGCTGGCGACGAGTTTTAAAGCAGCTGTTTGTATCATATTTGTCATAATTAAATATAATTATAACATATATAATTAAAAATTTGAATTAATTATGCATTAATGGGATTTGTTTTCGGAATAGAAATGAATAAGAGAAGTGCTAGATAAAAAGGGATGAGTTCAAGGGGGAATTGTGGGATATAGAGCGAATAGTCCAGGAGGAGAGGAGGATAGGTGGTGATTTGAAGGAGGTTATGGGTAAAGCCATCGAGAAGGGCAAAGAGGGGTATGGCCAGGGGTGGGCAGAGAAGATGGATGAGGAGGGTAGCGAGGAGGCCGGAGAGGGCGAGGGAGATCATAAAGGGATAGAAGAGGTTATAGAGGAGGCTGAGGTAAGGGAACTTGCCGAAGTGAAAGAGTAGGAGGGGGAGGATCGTGATGTTGACAGCGAGGGTGAGGCTGATGGCGGTTCGAAAAGTCGTGGAGAAGAGGTAGATGACTTGGGAGAGGAGGGGAAGAGTTTGGCTTTTGGCTGCTGTGCGTGCGGGGAAATAGGGTTGAAGAAGTTTTTCCATTGGTTTGTGGAGAAGTAGGATGCCGAGAGAGCAGCCGAAGCTGAGTTGAAAGCCGAGATTGGATGCGACGAGTGGATTGAGGAGGAGTTCAATCAGAAGCGCGGCGCCGAGTAGATTGATGGCTGGTGTGTGGCGGCCAAGAAGTTTCGAGAGAAGAAAAAGCGATGCGGTGATCCAGGCGCGCTGAACGGCTGGGGAAGATCCGATAAAAAGGTAATAGAGAGTTGTGAGGAAGACAAGTGAGAGCCATTTCCATCGAGAAGGGAGGAAGAGGCTGAGGAAAAAGGAGAAAAAGGCCATGAGGACGCCGAAGTGAAACCCGGAAATTGCGAGGATGTGTTGCAGTCCAAGGCGTCCAAATTCGTAACGGAGGAGCCGGTCTTCAATCTCGCCAGTTGCAAGGGAAGAGAGAAGAGTAGCGGTGCGTGGACGGCTGAGTTTTGCGTGAAGAAATTTCCGAAAGGATTGTTTTGTTTGGTAGCGGAGATTAGCTAGAGTGAATGTGCGAGGAATGGGTTTCCATTGGGGCGATTTTAAGATGTAATCGTACGGGCCTCGTTGATGAAGTAACCCGGTGACGAGATAATCAGAGTGAGAAGTGGGTCGTTCGTCAATCGGGATGTAGATGCTGCAGGGGAGTTGTGCGCCGTTGAGTAGATAGGTGCCGCGAATGAGAAGATCGCGATGAAAAGGAGATTGGTGAGGTTGGATAGAGGAGACAGAAAAGGGGGCGGTTGAGTGGGTTGGACCTGTCAGTGTGGGCATAGAGCCATAGAGGAGAAGGGCGTAAACGATGGAAAGAGGAAGAGCGATGGCCGAGGCCCATTTTCTGATCCATAAACAGTAGAGGAGCCAAAGCGCAGCGATCCAAAGCGGCAGAGAAAAGAGGGCAACGCCAGAGCCAATCAAAAAGCTGATAGCGAGGAGGAGCGCGGGATGCTCGCGCCAAAATTGTCGATGAGTCATAAACACGGAAAAGAAATTAACATAGGAGAGAAATTCGCTAGCTAGAGTTTGTGAAAAAATTTAACGCAGAGAAAAAAGTTGGAGAACGGGAAGCGGCCGTGCCCGATTCAAAAAAATTCACCACAGAGATAGACAACCACAGAGGCGGGGATGCCCCGCAACCAAAAAAATCAAACACCGAGAGCACCGAGAATCACCGAGAAAAAAAGAGAAGCAGTGACGCGAAGCGGCCGTGCCCGCGCCCGTGTGCGTGCCCGTGCCCGATTCTCTTTTTTTTCCCCTACTTCTTGATGTTCATCTCCGTTGAACGATAGATGAGGCGCGCGCCGCGCTGGCTCGAAAAATAGGAGAAGAGCCATTGCGTGATCACGACGAGGCGGTTACGGAAGCCGACGAGGTAGAGGATGTGGACAAAACACCAGCCGAGCCAGGCGAAGAGGCCGCTGAATTGCATTTTACCAAATGTGCCAATCGCTTTTGTTTTACCGATGGTGGCCATGGTTCCCTTGTCAAAGTAGCGGAAGGGAGGACGTTGCGATTTTGGGAGCCGCTTACGGAGGATGTGGGCGACGTAGCGCCCTTGTTGAACGGCGACAGGGGCAAGACCTGGGAGAGGTTTCCCTTTTTGATCCATCGCGCAGGCGGCGTCGCCGAGAACAAATACTTCGGGATGGTCGGGGATCGAGAGATCGGCATCGACGATGACGCGTCCTTGCCGATCGAGGGGAACATTGAGCGATTGAAGGATGGGCGAGGCCTGGTTACCGGCAGCCCAGAGAATATTTTCGGTGGGGATGAAAAGATTTTCAATGGTGACCCCTTCTTCCGTAATATTGGTCACTCGCTTTCCAGTGATTACGTTGACGCCGAATCCCTCTAAGTATTTTTTTGCCTTTTCAGAGAGCCGTTCTGGATAGACCGGAAGGATATGAGGAGATGCCTCAATGAGATAAATTTTGGTTTTCGAAGTGTCGATGCGTCGGAAATCTTTGAGCATCGTTTCATAGGCGATTTCGGCAATCGATCCCGCCATTTCAACACCTGTTGGGCCGCCGCCGATGATGACGAAGTTGAGATATTTTTTTGCTTCCGAGATGCTATCGCACCGCTCCGCTTTTTCAAACGAGACGAGAATCCGCTCTCGAATTTTTAGGGCGTCGCCGAGAGTTTTTAGGCCAGGAGCAAACGCTTCCCAATCATCTCTTCCAAAGTAAGAGTGGCGAGCGCCGAGGGCGATGATGAGATATTCATAACCGACTCGATCACCATCTTTGAGGACGATTTCTTTTTTAGTTTTATCAATGGCTACCACATCGCCCATCAGCACGGTGATGTTTTCGTAGGGGCTTAAAATTTCTCGAATGGGAACTGCAATATCGCCAGGTGAGAGTGCGGCAGAAGCGACCTGATAAAGGAGTGGTTGGAAAAGATGGTGGTTGGTCTTATCGATTAGCCAGACATCGAGTTTGGTATTTCCGAGAGTTTTTGCCGCATTTAATCCGGCGAAACCGCCACCGAGAATCACTACTTTTGTATAAGACACAGCCGCTCCACAAATCACAAAGTTATTTTGATCATACCAAATTTCTCTTCTCATGGAAAAACTTTTTTACTTAGCTGTTAATAATAAAAATCGTATTCCTTTTATTTTGTGTTTATGTCAGAGTGGAAATTCCGTATGTTATTTGATGTTGTAAATGAATTCACAGATACGCGAATTCTTTCGAGTTGATGGAACTCAGGAGCCTCACTTTCAAGAAGTAAGGTTCTTGAATGAAGAACCAAACGCCGATTGGAGTCAGGTTTCAAAGACTGGCTTGTCTCGCGGATGGTTTGAGCTGTCCAGAATTTGCATGGAAGATCGCGTAGATTTCACACGGGATTTTTGGTTGAGCACTTTACCCTTTCATCCAAAGGCGACGGGCGCAATTCGAGAATTTTTTGAAAGGCTCGATGATGTCGCTGTTATTTTGTGCCGGCAAACAAAAGAGGAGCCTTGGAGAGCTGAGTTGGTGTATAGTTTAGGGGATAACTCTTCTTTTTTTAGAGGATTGCCTCCAGCAAAGGAAGAGGAAATCGACTGGACATCGAAGCGCTTGGGCCAGTCTTTACCACGAGATTATCGAGCTTTTGCTCACCTACACAACGGATTTGGAAAATTGACGGAACTGGGTTTAATGCCGCTAGAAGATCTTGTTGATGCCCGTCAAAGACTCATCGATCAAGTTGTTCGCACCGATAGGACTTTGAGAATGGGAGAATCTCCTCTCGATCCTCATTCGCTCTATCCGTTTTATGCCGAATTTGGTGGGAGCTTCCAGTGCTTTAATAGAGATTGGTATCCGGGAAGCGAAATGGGCAACGTCTATTTTTCGGCGATCGATTATACTGTATCGGATGCAAGCGATCGGAAAGCTTGGGCGGAACATCTAGCTTATCCAACTTTTTTGGAATGGCTGAGTGCTTTTTTGGGGGGGATGAACACATCACTCTAAGATTATGTATTTAGTACAACATTTCTACGAACAACATGGGAAGTATCTCGGTCTTGACTTAGTCGCCGGTAGAGCTGGGCTGACACGTCGAATCAATAAGGCCGAAGTTCATCGGCCTGGCTTAAGTCTCGCCGGTTATATGAAGGGCTTTGTCTCCGCCCGTATTCTCGTGATCGGCAAGCAGGAGATTGAATATTTGCGGGAGCTAGACGTCAAAGAGCGGGGGCCAAGGCTCCAATCGGTTCTAACACCCTCAACACCGGCTGTCATCATCGCACGTGGCTTTCGCCCACCTAAAGAATTAATTGTTTTATGTGAAAAAAATAAAATTCCTTTGTTCAAAGCCAATTCGACGGCAACGAACCTCTTGAGTCGAATCACCTTTCTTTTATTAGAGGAATTTTGTCCGAGCGTTACGCTCCACGGTACGTTGGTCGAGGTATTTGGCGTCGGCGTATTGATACAAGGTGAATCTTCTGTTGGAAAAAGTGAGGCAGCGCTCGGTCTAATTGAACGGGGACATCGTTTGATCTCAGACGACGTTGTTCGAGTTAAAAAGAAAGAGGGCTCTTATCTTGTCGGGTCCGGACCTGAATTGACTCGGCACTTGATGGAGATCCGCGGCATCGGTATCATTAACGTTGCGCATCTATATGGAGCGGTTTGCGTGCGGCCTGACAAAGGACTCGATATCGTTGTCAAATTGGAAGAATGGGATGACCAGCACTTCTATGACCGCGTTGGGCTCGATGAGAAATTTATCGATATTTTAGGTTTAAGCGTACCCTATCACATCTTGCCTGTGAAACCGGGGCGCGACGTCGTACTTCTTCTCGAAACGATTGCTCTGAACCACCGTTTAAAAGACATGGGCTACAATTCGGCGAAGGAATTCAATGCGAAACTTCTCGAAGCGATTGCTCGGCGACAGAAAAAGAGGATGACACGTGAAACTCGTGCGTAAAATTAAAGTAAAAAATAATTTGGGATTGCACACACGCCCTGCGGCGGCGATCGTAAAATTGCTTCAACCGCGTAAATCGTCCGTTTTTTTTACATATAAAGACGAGACAATTAATGCGCGGAGCATTATGAGTATTTTGATGCTCGCTGCAAAAAAGAATTCGCAAATTACGATTACAATCGAAGGCGATGATGCAGAATCGACCATGGACCATCTCGTTCGAGCGTTTGATGAAGAGTTTGGAGAAAAATAGATGATCAAGACCGAAGAGGTCATTCTTCGTGGGCTTCCAGTCAGTAAGGGGATCGGGATCGGACTTCCCGTTTTCTTTACCAACTGGGATGAAGATGTCCCTGTGGTCCAAATTCCTCACAAAGAAATTGAAGAGGAAATCGATCGATATCGACGCGCGCTACGCCTCAGCCGTGAAGATCTCGAACGTCTCCATAAGCTTTCTCTTCACAATGGTCCGCCAGAAATTGTCGCGATTTTAGGCACGCATCTCGAGATGATGCAAGATCCGATGATGACCACGGTGATGGAAGATAAAATCCGCGATCTACAGCGAAATACCGAATCGATTTTCTTCGGTCTGATAGAAGAATATAAACAGCGCTTTAGCACTCTGCAAGATCACTACTTCCATCGCAGCTCGCGCAGGTAGGCCTTGTAGAGC
>JBEHXF010000065.1:0-8201 GCA_048498835.1 Chlamydiota bacterium
CCGAGGCCGATTATGGTTGCAAGGGCCCAAACGGTTAGGTTGGGGATGGTGAGGTGACGGGTGATCGCTTGCGGGAGACGGCCCCAACGGTTGCCAGCTGGCCAGAAGAGGGTGCTGGCGCCGCCGCGGAGGTTATCTTGTGGAACGAACCCGAATAGGCGGCTATCGGCGCTCAAAGCGTGGTTATCGCCCATTACAAGGTACATTTTTTCTGGAACAGTGATCCCATGTTGTTTGATGAATTCGACGTCGAGAGTTCCGTCGTCGGCTAGAGGCGGCTCTTCATCGTCAAAGGGCTGGTAGGGTTTGACAGAAGTGGAGATCGCTTGCTTTTGGTACTCGCGCTTGAGGAAGAGAGTGAGGAGGGGATCTCCTTTTTCCATGAGTGGGCCGCTCATCGTAAAGAGGTCGCCTTCGCGGAAGAAGGTGTAGCGCGACGGAAGGGGTGAGTGGGGAGCTGGCTCAAAATAGGTGCGCCATTCAAAGCCGAGATTATAGAGCGTTTGAACGTGAGCTGGATTTCGGCTCAAGAGTGGGTGTTCGGGCGGAAGATTTTCTGCTAAGCCGCCAAAGCCGATCCGAGTCGCTTGTCCATCTTGGAATTCATACGTGCCATCGGGAACAGCGAGTTTGGGAGAATAGGCGCTGAGTTGGCTGCCTAAAGAATGCGCTCTTCCATCTTTGACAATAAAACGGGCTGTTGTCATGTGGCTCATGAGCGCGTCAATGTGTTCTTCTTTCAAAGGCAGAAGGGAGACGCTATGACCAAGGCCGGGGCGTACTCTTCCCATCTCGTCGCGAATCAGTTGAGCGCCAGTGATCGAGGGATGGTGATTGATTTCGAGATAGAGGACACCCGGTTCTAGTTCTTTGCTAGTGCCCGGATGAATTTGCTCAAGCTGTTGTGCGTTGAGAACGCGGCTCATGCCGTAATTTTTAAATCCCCAAAGATCGGCGTATTGTTTGACGAGGGGATGTCCTTTCTGGGGGATCATCTCGCCTTGCACTTGACCGAGAGGTCCAACCGAGAGTTTTGCTACGGGCTGGTTCATTTGGTAGAGAATGACAGAAGGATACATGCCTTGAACAGGACCGGTGGTCGGCTCCACCTTTCCTTCGAAGCGGATGAACGGAATGTGTTCAAGCGTTTGGAAGTACTCGGGCTCTCGAAGCTCTTTTAAATCGCCGCCTTGCGCGTTGACTCCGTAGATCTCACCGCCGTAAAAATAGAGGGTATCACCAGGTTTTCCGATGAGTCGCTTGATGTACTGCTTTTTCCCTGGGATGAGGTAAAAGTACATCGTGCTATCATCGGGCATATCCATATTTTCGCCGGTCCAGACGACGATTGATCCCCGCTCGACGAGGGTTGGATCGAAATAGAAGTGGCCGGAGCGAAGAGGCGTATTGATCCCATAATCGGTCTTGGAAACAACGAGATAATCACCCTCTTTAAGGGTAGGCCGCATGGAACCTGTGGGAATGGTATAGAATTCGAACCACATTTGCCGGATAGCGATGGCGACGGCCAGGGCAAACAGAATCGATCCAAGGAAGTCTCTCGCTTTATCAAAAGTCGTTTTCGGCATCAGCCGCTGCGAGGTTTCAACGAGCTGCTTTGCCATCCGGGCGCCAATCTCTTCATTTCTTTGTAAGATGGCTGTTTGAAGCCCAGTCAAAAGAGATTGAATCCGTTCTTTATTTTGAGGATCGAGGCTCTTCTCTTTTTGTCGATAGAGTCGAAGAGCATGCTTTAAAACTTTCTTTGACTTGTTGAGGGTGTAGAGGGCGCCGATCTTTTTTGTAAGCATGGTGGTTCAAAAATTCGATTCAATTTACCGGATTTGAAAGCGCTTTTACAAGGACTATTTTTTATCCTTCTAGATCGTCTCTAAACTGGCTGGTTTTTTTTTGGCAATGGATGGAATTGATCAGTGTCTCTTTCGCTTCTACTAATCGAGAGTTTGCCTCTGATGTCGATTGTTTATCCAGCGGTAACAGGAATAATCTTTTTATCAGATTGAGTGCATCAAAACTGAGCTGTTCAATCAAATTCATTTTTTCTTGAGAGGCACTATCAGGGTGGATTTTCTTTGCCGTCTCTCTGTATTGGGCTTCAATATATTTTTTCGCACCTCTGTCGCAGCTATCTGATGGGTTCGAGTCAATCTTTGAAGAGTCAAAATCTGGGTTCAGAATATATTTCGCGTCATTTTTATTTTTTGGGTTGAGATTGGGATTTAGGATTCGAGTCAAAGTGAGAGGCTGAACGGAAATATTTTGTAATGCACTTCTTAAAATTCCAAAGGATGCAAACGTGTTAGTCGAGAGGACGATCACATTTCGGATAGCGGCTGTTGTTCGATAGTGGGCCTGATTCCAACATGCTTTCAAACCGGCAAAAGCAGACCTTGCAATTTGGGCTGTTAAAAATGTTTTAAGCGCTAAATTGAATGCAGGAGAAGAGACGCAGAGAACATCGCTAGCGAGCAATCCCAAGAATGTTGGGAAAGATTGGAAGAACTGACAGCCGTACAGCAATGCTCTTGAATAGATGATTCCATCTGTTGCTAATAAAGCTATCGTTCGATCTGTGATATATTCACTTTGTACAGCATGGAGAACTGCATTTGTTACAATGTAAGAACAGAACATTAAAATTTGACTACTTGAAAGGGCTAGAGGGTCGGAAGCTTCGGCTAAACCGTATAAAAGGGTCATTGGAGAAAGACCCTGTTTGCAGCAAAAAAGAGGCGACGCTTTGTTCTCAATGAGAAGTTGAATCGATTTTAAGTCACTGAAAGCGGCGCTTAAGTGTAATGCCGTTTCTCCTTGATCGTTTATAGCTTGTACTTTGACTCCTTGTTCAATTAAATAACGGAGAATTTCAGGTGACTTTGCAATGGCAGCGAGATGGAGAAGGGAATGGTTGTCTTTTGTTAAGATGGTGAGATTGGCGCCCAGCTCGTGAAGTTTTTTTACAGCGTCTAACTGCCCTGCGAGAACTGCGTAGTGAAGGGGGGTCATTCCGATCGAATCGGTTAGGCTAATTGCTTCTGCTGTCAGCGCTTCTAGCTTTCCATCAATAGCGGCTTGAAAAATAGGTAGATGCTCTTTATTGCGCACCTGTTTTTTGACTTGTTCGCAATGGGTGGCAATTCGATCACATCTCACTTTGAGATTTTGTATGTTTTTCTGTTGTTCCGTTGAAATTGCTTCTATTTTTATTTGCTGAATTTCTGGACCGAGGATACGGCTGAGAATGAGAATAGAAATTGTTCGGTTTTGGAGGATACATGCATGATCGAGTGCGGATAAGTTTTGAGAATCTTTTAAAACGGGATTCGCATGCATCTCTAGGAGTTTTTTGACTGCTTCCGGTTTGTTTTCTAGAACTGCAAAGTGAAGAGGAAGGTAGCCGTTAGCCATAATATGATTGACAGAGTTAGCAAAGCACTCCCCGATCTCATCGCTATTTTCGCTTAAGATAGCGTTTATCTGATCCTGCCGATTAAAGCGTTCAACTTGAACTGGAATTGAAGGATAAAATTTATTTACCGAAATGGCTGATGACATAAAAATCCATTTTAATTTTTCTGAATTTTACATGAAATATGAATTAGTTTGGTCGTTTAATTAATTTTTATCACATTTGTGGAAAGATTGTTCATAACCTGTTGTTTTATCGTAAGTGACTAAGTCTTTTAATTCTGTTTCTCTCTCTATGAATTGCATTCCTAAATAACTGAAGATTAGTTATTTATAACATTTTTTGGCCTCAGAATAGAACTAGAAGGCTTTCCTCGAGGGAACGTCGAGAGAAGTTGTTCACAACTCGCTTAGGGAGACCAGGTAAAGGGCTTATGAGATTCAGTATAAGACTCGGTATGACCAGCCGGGACGACGAGCCAAGTGTACTTCCGATCGGGCTGGAGGACTTGGTTGAGTTCCTCTGCATCGATATCGATGGTGAGAAGTTCCCCCTCTCCAGAGATGAGAGAATGGGAGACAGGGTAAATTTGTTTTTCACGCGTGGTAACGTCGACTGCGAAAAGCTCAAAATCTTTGTAGTATTTAGGGCTCTTGATCGAAAGGCGAATGCCGTTTTTGGTTTTAATCGGAGTTCCGACGAATTCAGGTATCCGACGCGGGAGGGTGCGGAATGGAGAAGGGAGGTTTTTCCCTGAATCGATGGCGCGGACGGAGGCGGCCAGGTGAGAGGTTTCGACTTGGATCCAGTAAGGAAGCGGCGAGCGCTTGGCACGGTCAAAATAGAGAGAGACAATTTTGCCAGAAAGTTCGGTTCCGTCTTGAGGCCAAATTGTCTCAAACACATCAAAGAGAGCTGTTTCTAGTTTTTCACCTGAGAAAATGAGAGGTGGATTCCACACAGGTCGTCGGTCGGCTTCGCCTTCTTGTGGCGGCGGACCGATCTTGCGGCGCCGATCTGTTTCAATTTGTTTGAGGGGCAGCTGAAGGAGTGTAGCGATCAGGCTGTCTTGCTGCGTGAAGGAGACCCAGCCTGATCGGCTAAAAGAATAGCATTCGAGAATTTGGCGATCTTTCAAATCGATTTCGATCATCGACCAAGAGGTATGACCAGGGGCATGATTTTTTACCCAGGCAGCCCATGAATCGGGTTTTTTCTTGAGTGAAGAAGAGGGGATGCTGATCTCTTCGAGGATAAGCGTTTGGGGGTTGATCGAGCGGATGGCGAGGAGGGTGATAGTTTTGTTTGCTTCCAAAACAATAAAATCGCCCGCTTTGGCGTTCTCCAGCCGCTCCAGAAAAGGAAATTCCGCAGCGGATAATCCGCCAATGAATAGAGAGAAACTAATCAGCCACTTAAACATAACTAAAATATAGTAATTCTGAGGATTTTATAGCTTCAGAAATCTCCTGATCAGCTATAGGTAAAAAAAAGATTGATACTGGGGTTCGGGTGAAACTATTACGCCTCTTTTTCCTAACAATAAGTTTTTTCTTTTGTCTGTACGCACTTGACCTATCCGCAGCGTTGCCGAAAAAGGCCCAATTAGAAATTCAAGATATCGACAATCAGATTCAAGAGTTAGAGGGGATTAAGAGAGGTTATGAATCCAAGGCGATTCGCCATGAGGATCAAGCCGAGCGACTCCAATTTGAAAATGATAACTTTCTAGAAGCGAAGCGCCATATGGAGCTCGCTGATGAGAATTGGGAGATGGCAGCGCGCATTCAACTTGAAATCAATGTTCTGAAAAAGCGCCGCATGCTCATTCTCAGGCAAAATGGGGAAGGGGAGCGTCTGCCCCCGCCTGGCGGCGATGGCTTCGAAGATCTCTAACGAGAAGTGTCGCTAACTAGGAACTGGGAAAGAGGTAACGCAGAGAAAAAGCAGAGGCGCAGAGGCCGCAGAGAAGAAAGAAAAACCGTGCTGATGTGAAAAACTCATCACAGAAATAGACAACCACAGAGCCAGGAGGCCCCTGGATTCCAAAAGAAGAGAAATAACAAAGATCCGGCGAAGCGCCGGGCAGGATCGCCGCAAAGGCGGCGACAGGATGCGGGGATGCCGCGCACCCCAAAAAATCAAACACCGAGAGCACCGAGAAAGAAAGAGAAACATTGGAAACGCGAAGCGGCCGTGCCCGTGCCCGTGCCCGATTTGAAAAACTCATCACAGAAATAGACAACCACAGAACCAGGAGGCCCCTGGACTCCAAAAGAGGAGAAATAACAAAGATCCGGCGAAGCGCCGGGCAGGATCGCCGCAAAGGCGGCGACAGGATGCGGGGATGCCCCGCACCCCAAAACAATCAAATACCGAGAGCACCGAGAACCACCGAGAAAAAAGAGAAACATTGGGAACGCGAAGCGGCCGTGCCGGATTCGAAAAATTTAGGACAGA
Source organism: Chlamydiota bacterium (assembly GCA_048498835.1). GTDB lineage: Bacteria > Chlamydiota > Chlamydiia > Chlamydiales > SM23-39 > CAITMJ01. The sequence continues at coordinate 5,891 of JBEHXF010000065.1, forward strand.
GATAGGGAAGCTCCTAAATCGTCCTTTTAGTTCGGAGGGGTTTTTTTTCTGCGCATTAGATTCCAGAAAAAGAAGCCTCCAGAGAGGAGAATAATCGGTACAGCTATGGCATAGAGGTACTCTTCGAAGAAGGCGACGACCATTGCAAAAAAACCTAGGATCAATCCGATCAAGCAGAAGGCGATCTCGATGTAGAGTCCCGCTAAATAGACGGCGAGGGAGAGAAGAGTGAGGACGAAGAGGGCAGCTTCAAAGCGGCTGAAGAGGCCGAGGCTGACATAGAGAGAAACCAGGTAAACTGCGGCATTGAGGCCAAACCAATGCAGGAGTTCGCGAGCGAGCATGGCAGGGCGAAATTCCGATGTTTTTCTTTTTTCATACCAGCTCAAGATCAGAGCGAGAACTGCGAAGATGATGGCAACCCATTGCCAGTAGCGGAAGGCCCCCGTCTTATTGATATCGGTTAAGATAAGGCCGATAAAAGCCATGAGCAGCATGGCGAATAAGACGATGAGTCGCGCGAGCATTGGATGGGCAGGTTTCATGCATTCCCTTTATGATAGGCTTTAAAGTCACCTTATCGGTAGGTATGAATTCCTGCAAGGGAGTTGCGAGCTAGTCGCATCTGCTATTTTGAATAAAAATAAGATTGGGCTTTCATGATGATTTCTTCAGCGGCATTGTGGACCATGTGAGCCGCTAAAGAGGTTCCTAGGTATCTTGTCGTTTCAAATAGAATAGATTCAACCGGATTGAAAAAAATCTCAACCGCTAGAGTTACTGCTGAAGCAGTACTTGCGATGGTGCCAGCATTCCGTAAGTGAAGTGCGCTAAATAACAATTGAGAAGTTAGAATTCGGGCCGATGGAGTTGCGTATAATTTATCGATCCATCTTCGTTGAGTAGGATTAGGATCGACCTTCTTCCCCAAGTAAATAAGAAACTGGTGAAACACTTGTCGATGTAATAGCTCCTCCAATATAGGACCTGTAAAAAGGATCTCAGTTGCAGTGGGATAATCCTCTGAATAACTCGGACTCTTAACTACACCGCTAAGGTTTGGGTTTTCAAATATGGCCTTAAGTTTTGGCTTTAGGAAGAAGCTAATTACACGTCCATGTCCGAGATGAGAAAGTGCGACAAGAGCGCCTTTTTTAAAATATGCTCCTAAGGGTAATTTTTTATTCTCCTCGGTTTCTTTTGCGAGTCGGTCATCATCTATTGCATGAAAAATCGTATAACTACTGATTAGATCAAATGTGGATCGAAGGAAAGAAAAAATCGAACGATTTTTAACGGGTTTTATGTCTGGATGACTTCCTGATAGGGAAGTTTCTTGAAAATTATTTGTATTAGCAGATTGAATGGCTAGAGTCATATTTTATTGTAAGTTTATAATGATTATAAACTTATTTAAATTAAAACTGAATGTAAATTAATTTGTATTAATATAAGGTGGGATAGTATGCGGAACCCCCTAAGAAATGGGCTTTATTGTTAGGGGGCGGCTATGATTACTCGCCTAAAGTCACGACAGAATGGAAGGGGCAGGGGAGGTTATCTTTACCATTCAAACCGTCGAGCTCGATGAGGCAAACCGCTTCCACTACCTCGCCGCCGAGCTGGGTCACAAGATGATGAGCGGCTTTGAGCGTGCCGCCAGTGGCGAGAAGATCGTCGATGAGAAGAACTCGTTCACCGGGAATGATGCTGCCCACTTCCATTTCAAGGACACTTTCGCCATATTCGAGGCCATACTTCACTTGGATAGTTTCACCTGGGAGCTTACCTGCTTTCCGCGCGACGACAAAAGGAAGATCCATTTCGTAGGCAAGAGCCGAGCCGAAGATAAAGCCTCGGGAATCGAGTCCGACGATCGCCTGAATGTTCTGTTCGCGATAGCGAGTAGCCAATTGACCGATTACTTCTTTAAATGCTTTTGGGTTGCGCAACAGCGGCGAGTACCAGCGGAATAGGATGCCCGGCTTTGGAAAGTCAGGATAAGGTTTAATGTGCTCTTCTATGAGCGCGGTATTGGCTTGTAAGTTGAGAGAAGTTGCTAAGGCAATTGAAAAAATCCAATGTTTCATGTTGTCACTCCTAAAAAGGTGGCGTGAATTTTAAACAGAGCGAGCTAAAAAATCAATCGGTTAGTGCTTGCTAGAATCGAGATTGTTTTTTATACCGAGTGAAAGAGGTGGTTATGCGTAAGATTGCAATTCTCTGCGCCCTTGTTCTGGCAGCTCCCTATGTACATAGCATGGTTCAAACAGGCGTTGAAGTGGGTCCTGAAGAGGATACCGATGTTCAA
>JBEHXF010000066.1:0-8143 GCA_048498835.1 Chlamydiota bacterium
CAACCACCCGCTCGCTGGTCGCACCCTCCAGTTCGACGTGAAGGTCCTCGAAGTCGAATAATAACAAAGATCCGGCGAAACGCCGGGCAGGATCGCCGCAAATGCGGCGACAGGATAGCGGAGGGATGCCCTCCGCACCACCCAGAGCCCCCTTGTTTTTGCTGAGCAAAAACCCATCACGACGCAAATTTTTTTATCCAAGCGAGATAAGAGCTTTTTGCGCAGCAAAAAGGAACTGCCTCTTATTGGGGTGCGGGGCTTCCCCGCCTCTTTGGTTGTCTATCTCTGTGGTGAATTTTTATCCTGTCGCCGTTTCGGCGATCCTGCACGCACGTTTCGTGCGGATCTTTGTTACTTCTCTTTTCTTCTTTGTGTTCTCTGTGGTAAATCGCCCGGGACGCTGCAGATCTTTTGTTCTTATTTTTAGATGAGCTCGGAGGCGACGGTGTCGTAGAAGAGCTGGCCGCGATCAGTTAATGTGATGTGGATTTTATTTCTTCTTATAAGTCCTTGGTTTTCAAGGCTTTCTATGGTTTTTTCCAGATCGGTAGGGATTTGAGTGATGGCGGCGCCTGTTTTGAGACGAAGTTGAACGGCTAGTTTCTCTTTTGCTGCCTCGAATGGGGCGAGTTTTTCACGGAAAGAGATGGGGGAAGTGGCCGCATCGCGGGTGTAACGCTGTAGGTTAGAGGTGTTTTGGAAGCGCTCTCCGTTCCAATAGCTAAAGGCTGAGGGGCCGAAACCGAGAAACGGACGAAAGGTCCAATAACCGAGGTTGTGTCGCGACTCGAAGCCCGGTTTGGCGAAGGCTGAAATTTCGTAGCGCTGGAGGCCGATGGTTTCAAGAGTGGAGAGGGCGAGATGAAGAAATTGAAGACTTTCGTCGGGTTTCGGAAGCTGGAGAATGTTTCGCCTTTTGTGAAAAGAGGTGTGGGGTTCGATGGTCAGATTGTAGAGCGAGAGGTGATCGATGGGGAGAGTGGCGAGTTGATCGAGGGTGTAGCGCCAAGAAGCCTCAGTTTGATTGGGTAGATCGTACATGAGATCGATGGAGAGATTTTGGATGCCAGCTTGTTTTACAGCATGGATTGCTTCGATCGCTTTTTGTGCGCTATGTTGTCGTTCGAGCCTGGAAAGAGAGCGGTCGTCGAGCGATTGAATGCCGAGACTGACGCGGTTGATGCCGACATTTTTTAGGGCGGTGAACAGAGCGAGATCGCTCTCTTCTGGATTAGCTTCGATCGTGATTTCACAATCGGATGCAAGAGTCAGTTCATTGCACCAAGAGAGGATTTCGCCGATCGCTTCAGGCCCGAAGAGTGTGGGAGTGCCGCCGCCAAAATAGATGGAGACGATGGTGTGATCTTTTAGGAGATGTTTTTGCCGCTGCCACTCAAGGAGGAGTCCCTCTTTCAAAACAGCGTGGTAGCGCTGCTGATTCGGGACTACATAAAAGTGGCAGTAGGGGCATTTTTTACTGCAAAACGGAATATGGAAATAAAGAGAGGCAATCACCAGTTATCAGCATCTGGGTCTTCGAGAACGCCGCGCTTCCATCGGTTCCGGTCAGAGAAAGGATCTTCATCTTCTTCCTCATCCACAACCGTTGCTTCCTCTTCTGTTCCGGCACTTGTTCCGCCGCTTTCAGTTTCTTCTTCCGTTGTCGTATCGACCTCAAAACTCTCTGTTTCCATGTCGAGACCGGCATCGGTCATGTTATCTCCCATATCCATATCGGGAAGAGTGTGAGGTTCTGCGTAAGCTTGGCGATTCGTCCGCTTAGGCGTGACGTATTCTTCCATCTCACCGCTCTCTTTCATAAAGCGGAGACGCTCGCGCTCTTCATCGATCTTCGAGCGGATTCCCTTGATCTCTTCTTTATGTTTTTCCATGTCTTTTTTGGGTACTAACCCGAGATTCATCCATTGCTCGAGATCTTCGAGTTCTGTCTCTAATTTTTTTAACCGTTCGCTCTTCATGCTCATCGTATTTTCCCTAGCCCCAACTGCCAAAATATAACACTTTTTTCAATCGCACTCTTTTCAGCAACCGCAAAGTCGCAAAAGAAGTCCGAACCGAGACTTTTACCCCATTTGCCCTATTCTGCTCAAGCAAAAGGTATTCAAATATTTCTTTATATGCTATCGAAGGGATAAAAACAGCAAGTAGAAATGGCCGATTTTCCAGATTATGCGCAATTTGCGAATAGTAAGCTAATAGATGAGCTGTATGCAAAATACAGCCGAGATCCAAAAAGCGTTGATCCTTCCTGGCGACATTTTTTCGAAGGGCTCGATTTTAATAAAGCAGCTACGCCCGCCGTTTCAGCTGAGTGTCGCGTGATGAAATTGATTTACGCCTATCGAAAATATGGCCATCTTATGGTGGCGCAAAACCCGATCGCTCCACCCCCTGAATTCCCTCCTGAATTATCGTTGGAGAAATTGGGATTTTCTTCTGCCGAGGAAAGTTCTGTAAAAGACCTGATTGCCTCTTTGCAGTCGATCTATGGCTCTCGTATCGGCTTTGAATACATGGATCTCGATAATCCAAAAATGGAAGCTTGGATCCAGTCGAAAATAGAGCCGCTCAACATTCAACTCTCCGCAGAAGAAAAGCAGTTTCTTCTCAGCTCTTTATCGCAAGCCGAATCGTTTGAAACGTTTATCCACACGAAGTATGTCGGGCAAAAACGGTTTTCGATTGAAGGGGCTGAAACCTTGATTCCCATCTTAGAAGAAATGGTCGATTACGGAAGCCAAATGGGAGTGGAGCAGCTCATCATTGGCATGGCGCACCGGGGTCGCCTCAATGTCTTGGCCAATATTTTGAAAAAACCTTACTCGGTCATTTTTCAAGAGTTTGAAGATTCAATTCTACCCACGGATGGCAGTGGCGATGTCAAATACCACAAAGGTTTTTCCTCGGATATTCAATCACGGTTTGGACAAAAACTCCATCTCCATCTCGCTGCCAATTCCTCCTGTCTAGAATCGGTCGATCCTGTCGCTCTCGGCGTTACCCGCGCCAAACAAGTTCTACTCAATGACGAAGAGAGAAAAAAAGTTGGCTGCATCCTCATTCATGGAGACGCTTCGATTTCAGGTCAGGGTGTGGTTTATGAGTCGCTGGAATTGATGCGCCTGCCCGGATATTCAACGGGTGGCACCATCCACATCGTCGTCAACAACCAGATCGGTTTTACCACTTTACCCGAAGAGGGGCGCTCGACGAGATATTGCACCGATATCGCCAAAGCATTTGGTTGTCCTGTTTTCCACGTGAATGCCGAAGATCCAGAAAGCTGCCTCTTCGTCGCGAAACTCGCCGTTGAATTGCGGCTTCTCTTCCAGTGCGATGTGTTCATCGACCTCAATTGTTATCGCAAATACGGCCACAACGAAGGGGATGAGCCTGCCTTTACGCAGCCCGGTCTTTATAAAATCATTCGGGCGAAACAGACCATTCGAGAACTTTATGCCCAAAAAGAAGGGGTTCAGTCTGGTGATGCGGAAACGAAATTTCGCTCCGAGCTCGATGAGGCTTTGAAAAGAGGGAAAGAAGAAAAACCACACGCTCCCGAAGAGCGCTACGGAATCGCTTGGGCCTCCTTTAAGCAACCCGACGGTAAAGCTCTACTCGAGCCGTTTGATTCAAAAGCTACTTCTGATCTTTTGCGCAAAGCTGCTGAAGGATATTGCACGATTCCAGCCGATTTCCACCTTCATCCCAAACTTCAAAAATGGGTGGAAGATCGACGAGCGATGGTTCAGCCCAACGGAACCGTCGATTGGGGAATGGCCGAATGCCTAGCCTTCGGTTCGCTCCTTCTCGAAGAAGTTCCCATTCGTCTCGCCGGACAAGACTCCCGTCGCGGCACATTTAGTCAGCGCCACGCCGTTTGGGTCGATCAAGAAAATGACTCGCTCTATTTTCCTTACTCTCATCTCGATGCAAAACAGGCCCGCTTCGACGTCTACAATTCACCCCTTTCCGAATTTGCCTGCCTTGCTTTTGAATATGGCTATACGTGGGCCACGCCGAAAGGACTGGTCTTATGGGAAGCGCAGTATGGAGACTTTTCTATTGGCGCGCAAACAGTGATCGATCATTATATCACAACTGCCGAACAAAAATGGGCCCGCTATTCTTCTCTCGTTCTCCTCTTGCCTCATGGCTATGAAGGGCAAGGCCCCGAGCACTCTTCTGCCCGTATGGAACGCTTTTTGCAGCTCGCCGCTCTCAACAATACCCAGATCGCCAATCTCACGACTCCTGCGCAATACTTTCATATTTTGCGAAGACAAGCGCTTCGCCCCATTAAAAAGCCGCTGATCGTGTTCACTCCCAAAAGTCTCTTGCGACTTCCAGCTTGCGTCAGCCCCTTCCAAGACTTCACGGATGGCCAGTTTCAAGAAATTCTCGACGATCCGACGCCGCCTGAAGCTCCCAAAAAAGTGCTCCTCTGCTCTGGTAGAGTCTATTACGATCTTGTAATAGAACGAGAAAAGCGCAAGAGCAATGTGGCGATTGTCCGAATCGAACAGCTCTATCCGCTGCACGTTGAAAAATTAAATCAAGTTTTGTCACGTTATAAAAACGCTGAATATATCTGGGTTCAAGATGAACCACAGAACATGGGCGCATGGGACTTTTTACGCTCTCAACTCCAAATCCCTCTGCGTTATGTCGGAAGAGAGCGCAGCCCAGTGACCGCAACCGGATCGCATAAGCAACATAAAATAGAACAAGACCGCTTTCTAAATGAGGCCTTTTCATGAAAGTAGAGATCAAAGTTCCTCCACTCGGAGAATCGGTTGTTGAAGCAACCGTTGGCTCCATTTTAAAGCCATCGGGAAGTGCGGTTAGAGCCGATGAAGAAATTTTGGAGCTAGAAACGGACAAAGTGAATCAAGTTCTCTATGCTCCTGCGGCAGGTACCCTTCAACTCACCGTTAAAGCGGGCGATACAGTGAAAGTCGGACAGACGATCGGTTCTGTCGATTCCTTCGGTTCTGTCGATTCCTCAGGAGCTGTCGCAGCGCCTCCCGCTCCAAAACCCGAAGTAAAACAGGCTCCACCCACCTCCAAACCTGAAGTGAAACAAGCTCCAGCTCCCCAAAAAGAGACTGGCGCAACGCGGAAAATGCCCGATGAATTTTTGGCTGAAGTGCAGCGCCCCGCTATGCCGAGCGCACCTCAAGCAGCCCCTGTCAAAGTAACAGAAGGGAAAACGACGCGAGAGAAAATGACCAAACTCCGCCGCGTTATCGCACAAAAGCTCGTCGAAGTGAAAAATCAAACGGCGATGCTCACGACCTTCAATGAAGTCGATATGAGCACCGTGATGTCGGTACGTGAAAAAGAACAGGAAAATTTCCAGAAGAGACATGGTGTTAAGCTTGGATTTATGTCCTTTTTTGCCAAAGCCTGCGTCGCCGCTCTCGAAGAGTTCCCCGCGATCAATGCGCGAATAGAGGGTGATGAGATCGTCTACCACAACTACTACAACATCGGTATTGCTGTAAGTACGGAAAAAGGACTCATGGTGCCTGTCTTACGCGATGTGGACAAAATGAGCTACGCCGACATTGAAAAAGCTCTCAAGAGTTTTGCAGAAAAAGCTCGGTCGGGAACGATTGCAGTCGATGAGCTACAAGGAGGGACCTTTACCATCACCAATGGCGGCACCTTCGGCTCCCTTCTCTCAACGCCGATTTTAAATCCGCCTCAAAGCGGCATTCTCGGCATGCATAACATTGTGAAACGCCCCATTGCGATCAATGATCAAGTAGTCATCCGGCCGATGATGTACATCGCTCTCAGCTATGACCATCGCATTGTCGATGGAAGAGAATCGATCGGCTTTTTGATGCACATAAAAAAGAATCTCGAAGAACCAACGAGGCTCCTCCTTGACTTATGATGTCGTTGTGATTGGATCGGGTCCCGGTGGCTATGTTGCGGCCATTCGCGCGGCCCAGCTCGGGCTGAAAATAGCCTGCATCGAAAAAGACAAAACCCTCGGTGGTACCTGTCTCAATGTCGGCTGCATCCCTTCCAAAGCTCTTCTCCATTCTTCTGAGCTCTACTGGAAACTCTCCCATGAATACGCCGATAACGGCATCCAAATTTCTTCGGCTTCCTATGATTTTGGCAAGATGATGGGGCGCAAAGAGAAAATCGTCACCGGTTTTAATAAAGGAGTCGAGTCGCTCTTTGCGAAAAACAAGATCGATCGAATTCAAGGTCACGCCCGTTTGAAAACCGCCACTACCATCGAAGTCGATGGCAAAACCATCGAAACAAAGTACATCATCCTCGCGACTGGCTCAGAACCTGTTCAGCTCCCATTTCTCCCATTTGACGAAAAGAAAATCATCTCCTCCACAGGTGCGCTTGCTCTTTCTTCTGTTCCAAAAAAGCTCCTAGTTGTTGGGGCAGGCATCATCGGCGTTGAGCTCGGCTCCGTATACCGCCGTCTCGGATCAGAAGTCATCTTCATTGAATTTCTCGATCGGATTTGCCCCGCTTTCGATCTCGGCCTTTCAAAAGCGCTTCAAAAAAGCCTCACTGCACAAGGGATGACGTTTCATCTCTCTCATAAAGTGGTCTCAGCTTCTGGCCTCACTCTCACTGTCCAAGGACCCTCTGGAGAATCTCAACTCACCGGCGACGCCATTCTCGTTGCAGTCGGCCGCAAACCCTATTCCAAAGATCTCGGCCTAGAAACTCTCGGCATTAAGCAAGATGCAAAAGGCTTCATCGAAGTCGATGCGTCGCTTCGCACCTCCACTCCCAATATCTTTGCCATTGGCGATCTGATCAACGGTCCGATGCTTGCGCATAAAGCGTCTGAAGAAGGAGTCGCCGCCGCTGAAATCATCTCCGGCCATCGACCCATCATCGACTACGCCGTTATCCCAAACGTCGCTTACACCTTTCCCGAAGTCTCCTCTGTTGGCTTTACGGAAGAGGAACTTAAATCTCGCTCCATCGCCTACAAAGTGGGCCAATTCCCATTCAAAGCCAACTCTCGAGCCCGCTGCACAGGAGAAGATGAGGGTTTCGTCAAGGTCCTCGCAGAAGAAAAATCCAAACGCCTTCTCGGCGTCCATATCCTCGGTCCACACGCCTCTGAGCTCATCGCAGAAGCCACCCTAGCCCTCCGCCTTCGCGCCACAGCAGAGCAGCTCGCCGACACCTGCCACGCCCACCCTACTTTGAGCGAAGCGCTCAAAGAAGCGGCGCTCGCTGCTGTCAAATCAGCCATCCATATTTGAAGTGAATCATATTCATGTAGATTGTATAGTTCATCGCATGAAAATTTCTTCTAAGAAAGATGACTTAATTCGTGAATCGGAATTTTTGGAAGGTTGTGGCAAGATTTTTAATGATCGTCGATTCAGCTTAGTTGCCAAATGTACCAAGCTAGAGTTGGAAGATCAGAGAAATCAACTTACTTTAGTTTCTTCAGATCTCCGTCCCTCTCTTGAGTGGAGAGTGCGAGACTTCGCTCGAAACTATGTTCGAATGTGGACTACGTTTATTCGAGGAGAGAGTCGCAGTAGCTTTGTCCAACAAAACGAAACTTTGATTCGTGCTTATAAGTCAGAAATCGAAGATTTAAAAAACAAAGTAGAGCGGAGCATGAAACTTGGAAGTGAAAAGTGTGCAGATAGCTATCTGTTAGAAGATGAAAATTGATCAGCGGTACAGCAGTTTCTATGTGAGTTGTGGGCTTGGGCCCAATCCATCCAACAAAAAAATCAAAAAGAAGGCGAGGGAGCTGCAACAACAATCAGACTTCTTCCAGCGAACAAAAGAACAATTTAGACAATCAGCAGAACGGACCATTGCTCGAAAGTGGAAGTTGGTTGGAGAAAGCGGCAATCGCGAGCTTTCCATCGATACCCTGAACACGCCCTACTGGATTGTCCACGATCTATTTCGCTCTTACTGTCGGTTCTGGAAATCTTGTCTTTTGGGTGAGCGGCGAAGTGAAGTAGTTGAGAGGAATGCTTTACTGATAGAAAGGTGCGATAGGGACGTGGACAATCTACTTCAAGCCTCTTCTAAAGCGGAAGTGCTCGCAAGTAAAAAAGCGGTGCAGGCTTCTTTGCTTTTATCTTCCCGAGAGAGG
>JBEHXF010000067.1:0-7851 GCA_048498835.1 Chlamydiota bacterium
CGGCGGTTCTCAAGCCGGTTTCCCGCCCAATCGCCGCGACTTTGCCTGCGGTGCGGAACTCTCCTCTACTTTTCCCGAACCAGGCGGAAGCGCGACCTTTACTCGCTATGCTTTTAACGATCTCGTCTCTTTCATCGCCGGTTGGGGACTCCTGCTCGATTATATCGTCACGCTCGCTATCTCCGCTTTTGCGATCCCTCCTTACTTGAGCAACTTCTTCACTCTTGTCGGCCTTTCCCGACTCAATTCGGTCCCTGAGCATCTCACCTGGACTGTTTGCGTACTCATCATTCTCTTCTTAGTTAACTTAGTCGGTATCAAACAATCGGGGCGGTTGAGCTATATTTTTGCCCTTCTTACAGCCTTGACACAAGGTGTAGTCATCATTTTTGGTCTTCTGTTCCTCTCGAATATCACTCATGTGTTTCATATCATGAAGATCGGCGTTGCCAATATGGACCTTTCTCCCAGCTGGGGAGAGTTTTTAAAGGGGACAGCGATGGCGATGGTCGCTTACACAGGCATCGAGGCGATCGCCCAACTTGCGGGAGAGACAAAAAAGCCAAGTTCCGCAATCCCTAAAGCGATTAAAGTTACGATCGGCATCTTGTTTTTCATGTACATCGGCATTTCGATCGTCGCCATGTCAGTCATTTCACCTCAAGAGCTCGGCACAACCTATATCAACGACCCCATTGCAGGTATTGTTGCGAGCTTTCCCATCGGCGGACAGTTCGTCGCTCCTTGGATTGGAATCGCTGCAGCGATCATTCTTTTAATTGCCTCCAATGCTGGTCTCATCGGTTGTTCGCGCCTGGCCTTCTCGATGGGAGAATATTATCAACTTCCGGCCATTTGCTATAAAACTCATGAAAAATTCCGCACACCTTATGCTTCACTCGCGATCTTCACCATTCTCGGCATTCTCGTCGTCCTCCTGTCGCGGGGTAAGATGCTTTTTCTCGCCGATCTTTACAACATAGGCGCGCAGCTCGCGTTTTTCTCTGCCAATATCGCCCTAATCGTTCTCCGAATCAAAAAACCTGAACTGGAACGCCCTTATCGAGCGCCACTGAACATTCCGATTGGAAATGGCAAGTCTATTCCTCTCACTGCGATCATCGGTGCGCTTTGTAATCTCACTGTTTTTATTTTGGTTTTGGTCACAAAACCCGAAGGGCGAATTGCTGCATTCATTTGGATGGGCTTAGGCCTCATCATGTATTTTTATTACCGAAAACAGAAAAAACTGTCAGCGACAGGTCAATTACAAGTTCATAAAGTAAAGATTCCCGATTACGCCCCCATGAGTATTAAAAATATTTTGGTGACAGCCAGAGCCAGAGGAAACACGGAATCGCTTCAGACAGCCTTTCAATTGGCGCACCTTCATCATGCCAAAGTGACCGCCGCTCATATTATCGAGATCCCACCCTCGTTGCCGATGGACATTCAAATGACCAAGCGAGAAGAGATCGGAGAGGAGGCTTTACTGCGCGCCCAGGCGGTTGCAAGCGAATATCACGTTACAGTGGATCTTGCCCTCATCCGAGCACGCTCGATCGAAGGAGCCCTTCTCGATGTAATCAAAACCCGCTCGATCGATCTGATTGTCATCGGAGTAGATCCGGACGAGTTTCATCGCGATATCCCCTTCATTCGGGAAGCTAAAAAACTTTTTGAAGACGCCCCTTGTCGCGTTCTTGTTTTAAGAGATTAATAATCATTCTTTTTATTTTGGTTATTACATTATTTAGCTCTATAATAATTCTCATAAAAGGTGGTTTTTTTATGGGAACTGTTTCAGGTGTAACGGAAAGTTTTAAATACGCAACTCCTCCTGCTGTTAGCTGGTCTGATCATGCAATTCAAAAGATCGGTAATCTCTTTAGTTGGACGGTCGATGGAATAGACGCGATGGGGAAAGCTTGTTTTGCCCCACTTCAAGAGAGTCGAGTCACTCCTTGTCAAATTCCAAAGTACGATTATAATGTTAAGTTTTCTTTTGATGAGCCAGAAGAAAATATTCGAAAAATTGATTATTTTCGATCTGAACTTAATAATATGATAAATTTATATAAACCCAATAACAGCCTTAGATATTTAGGCACAGCAATGCTCTTGGTTTCAGTCGCTATTAGTGTTTATATTTTATTTTATTATCTGAATGGATTTAAACAAGAAGTTCCGGAAGGTTCGTCGATAATAGAACAAAACGGGACTTGGTATTATTATGAACATAATTCCGATACCCAACATTGCTCCCCCCTTAAACCGCTATATGTCCAGCCACCTTTCTATCGACATCACAAAACCCTTTACGCACATTACGCACATTTTGGGACATTATTTTTAGGCGGTGTTTTGACGGATTTTTCTACAAGAAATAGTGATCCGAAATTAGTAGAGAAAGGGGAGTTTGTCAGCAGCGCCTTAAATGATGCTAAAGAACTGCTAGCCAATCCTAAATTCAAAGAATTTGTCGAGAAAAAGAATAATCAAAAGACTTATACGATAGCCCAAATTCTTCAATATTCGGCAGAGTTTAAGAATCTAGTTTAATGCTTTAAAAAGGCCTCGGTTCTCGGGGCCATTTTAATTTTCAATCCTATCGGTAATAATTACTTTTATTAGATTATTACATTATATCTGTGTATACTAATTGTAATAAAAAGGTGGTGTTTTTATGGGAACTATTTCGGGTGTAACAGAAAGTTTTAACTATACAACTCATCCAGCTGTTAGCTGGTCCGATAGTGCAATTCAAAAGATTAATAATCTCTTTAGTTCGATGGTCGATGGAATAGACGCGATGCGGAAAGCCTGTTTTGCCCCATTTTTACCCACACCTATCATTTCTTATCAGCTTACAGAGAAAGAGTGTCACCCTACTTTTTCTTTCGATAAACCAGAAGAAAACCGTAAAACAATTGAACATCTTCGATCCAAACTCATTCAGGTAATGAGCGTATTAGAACCGAGTAAAGGCGTCAGAGATTTGGGTGCCATCACGATCTTAGTTTCACTCGTCTATAGCGCCTATAATCTATATTATTGTCTCAATGGTGTTCATCGTGAGATTCCGCCGGGCTTTTCACAATTAGAACGAAATGGGACTTCCTATTATTATTTTGATGGCATAGAGGATATGCCATGCACCCCTCTTCTACCAGAATATTTCTATCCCTCCATACAAAATGTTTTCAAACCACTTGGGATGTTCTTACTGGGTAATTTCATGATGAACCGTCATGCGGATAGTCATCCACAATTACTAGAGAGTGGAAAGTTTCTAGTTGGTTATTTAAATGCGGCCGAAGAAATGCTCGCCAATCCTAAATTTAGAGAATTTGTCCAGAAAAAGAACAAGCAAGAGACTTACACGATGGATCAAATTCTCCAATATTCGAAAGAGTTCAAGAAGCAAGCTTAATCATTTATCATGGCTTCGCTTCTCGAGGCCATTTCTATTTTCCAATCTAGCTTCTTTTACAAGATTAGTATTTATCCCATTATTCATTTAATTTTATATTAATTTATTTAATTGATATAATTATTGAAATAATAAAATAAAAGGTAATTATGGCAGCGCCTATATCCCGAAATGCCCGAGATAGAATCGACTGGATGCTTGAGAAGCTTCGCTCTCATCCCGCAACGAATGACTTGTTAGAGCGCGCGGAAAAAGTCAAGTTGGATGGAAAAACGGGCCCTTGGAAGATTGTTTTAAAGGGACATGAAAAGATGAAGTTTCCTGGCTCATGTAACAGTTCTTCCCGAGTGATTAAAATAGATCGATCGCAAACCGATGAAAAGGCTATTGCTTTCCTTATTTTCGAACTGTTAAATGCCACTCAGGCGCCTTTGTCTAATCAGATTGATAAGTATAGATTCGGTCTCACGGCCAATCAATATGCAGAATACATTGAAGCAGTTGAATATGATAACTCTCTAGAGCACGCTAAAATCATCGATGCTACCGGATGGGGAGATGACTATAACTTGTATAAGGAGAGCGAAGGAAAAACATTTCATGACTATTGGTTTGAAAGGAGAAATTGTTTTAACTCACACGCCGATTATTACCGCAGATGTTATTATTGCTTCACGGCTCCTGCCATCTACAATCAGCCTCATCGTCTTAAAATGGCTCTGCTACAGGATAAATTAGCCCTCGCACAAGATTTTTTAAATAGAGGAAAGGACCCGGGAATCGAACACATTTTTGCTGGGGTATTTAAGAATGTTGATGAGCTAGTGGAGTGCATGCGTGCTCACGCTTCTAATCCCGAAGTCTATTCTCTCTTCAGCCGAGCTGTTTATGCAAATGAATTAGCCAATAATCGTGTAAGAAACGATAGCGAGCAGGGTTTGGCGTCTTTTGTAAGACAAGCATTCAATATACCACACGCTCTGAAAAGAAGATATTTCCGTGTGCTCAATGCGGTCGAGTCTTGCTTGGGAACGTACGGAAAAGAGCTTATAAAAAAAATATGTATTTCCCGTTTTTTAAACAGGAAGTAGTTAAAAGCAGACGTCTAAAGCGTACTCCACCTTCCTAGATGAGCAGTGGGCTATATTTTGTCTTTGGCTTCACCCAAAGACAGGCCAGAAGTAAAGAACTTCCGATTCTCAGATGCTTTATAGAGGTGGCACGCCACAACGTGATGCTCTGTTACTGGGCTGAGAGTGGGCTTTTGCTCGCGGCAGATCGGCATCGCGTGGGGACAGCGTGAAGCAAATGGGCAGCCTTTGATTGTAGAGAGGGGAGAGGGGGGCTCGCCATGAATCGGCAGACGGCGGCGCTTCCGCTCTTCGATTGGATTGGGAAGGGGAACCGAATCGATGAGGAGCTGCGTATAAGGATGGAGCGGTCGTCCGAAGAGAATTTCCGATGGGGCGGTCTCAACAAACGAACCGTGGTACATGACGGCGACGCGAGTCGAGAGGTAGCGGACCATCGCCAGGTCGTGGGCGATGAAGAGATAGGTGAGTTTAAGTTCTCGCTGTAGCCGCTGAAGGAGGGAGACGATTTGCGCTTGGATCGAAACATCGAGAGCCGAGATCGGTTCATCGCAAACGAGAAATTCAGGTTTTAGAGCGAGCGCGCGGGCAATCCCGATACGTTGTCTTTGTCCTCCGCTAAACTCGTGGGGGAAGCGGTGCTTGGCGTTGCGGGGGAGGCTCACGAGATCGAGGAGTTCATCCACACGATAGGGAAGGTTGTGGATGAGGCATGGCTCATGGATGAGATCTTCGACGGTCATCCGCGGATTGAGCGAGGCGAAAGGGTCTTGGAAGATCATCTGGAGAGGCTTTTGACCGCGATAGAGAATATCCCCTGAAGTGGGCTCTTCCAGCCGCACGAGCATACGAGCGAGCGTCGACTTGCCGCAGCCGCTCTCGCCAACAAGACCTAAAATTTCACCCTGATCAATCTGAAACGATACGTCACGCACAGCAGTTAGGATTTTCTTGCCGATTTTATAACTTTTGGAAAGAGAGCGCACTTCGATCATGTGTGCCTCCAGCAAGCAACGCCTTTTTGTAAAGGAGGGTGTTCTCCACATCGGTGAAAGGCGTGCGGACATCGCGGTGCAAACGGGCATCCTTTGGGTGGGTTGAGAAGACTGGGGGGCGCTCCCTCAATCGGAATGAGCCGATCCGCAATCGGGCGATCGAGCCGCGGCATCGCTGCCAATAGCATTTGGGTATACGGATGTTGTGGAGCGGTGAGAACCCGATCGACCGTCCCCTCTTCCACAATTTTTCCCGCATACATCACCAAAACCCGATCGCAGATGCTAGAGACAACGCCTAAATCGTGAGTGATCAAAAGGAGAGATCTCTTGAGGCTTTTTAATAGATCGAGGATTTGCGCTGAAATGGTCACATCGAGAGCGGTTGTCGGTTCATCGGCGATGAGCAGTTTCGGATCACAGGCTAACGCAATCGCGATGAGGACCCGCTGGCGGAGACCTCCGCTCAGAGCATGGGGGTATTGCTCTAAGCGCATTTCAGGCTCGGGGATGCCGACGAGGTGGAGCAGTTCGGCCGCCTTTTGTAGAGCTTCTTTGCGCGTTCCCAATTTATGGTGGATGATCCCTTCTGCGATTTGATCGCCGATCTTCATTGTCGGATTGAGCGAAGAGAGCGGGTCTTGGAAAATCATGCCGATCTCACGCCCTCTTATCTGGCGCAATTGACTATCTGTTTTTTGAAGGAGATCTTCACCATTGAAAAGAGCGGAACCTTCAACCGATGCGGCGGCGCTCAAGCGCGTGATTGCCTGGACCGCAGCACTTTTGCCGCAGCCCGATTCTCCGACTATGCCCACCGCTTCACCAGGCGAAATGGAAAAGGAAATGCCCCGAACTGCTTCGAGTTTGCGCTGATGAATGGAAAAAGAGACTTTTAGATCACGGACATCGAGAATCATCTTCTCAACCTCGGATCGAGTGCGTCGCGGAGCGCATTGCCGAGCAAATTGAAGCAGAGCATCGTCAGCGTGATCATCGCAGCGGGAAAGAAAAGGCGCCAGGGATAGTAGCGCATCGCGCTCAGTCCATCGTTGACCATCACGCCCCAGCTCGCAGCAGGCGCCTGAACTCCGAGCCCTAAAAAACTCAAAAACGCTTCGGTAAAGATCGCGGTTGGAATGGTCAGCGTCAGCGTCGCAACAATCGGTCCTATCGCATTGGGCAGGAGATGGCGCAGCAAGATCCGCGCCGGTGAGGCGCCGACGATGCGAGCTGCAGCGACATAGTCATTTTGTTTGAGCTGCAGCATTTGTCCCCGAATAATGCGGGCCATATTGATCCAACCAGTCAATGTCATCGCGATCAAAATGGTGACAATTCCACTTCCTCGGATCACAGTGAGTAAAATGACGACGAGAAGATAGGGGATTGAATAGAGAATATCGCAAATCCGCATCATGATCTCATCCATTTTACCACCGGCGTAAGCGGAAAGGGAGCCCCACAAAACGCCAAACGCCACATCGATGCTGGCGGCAGTAATGCCGATGAAAAGAGAAATGCGCGCGCCCCACCAAATACGGGTGAAAAGATCTCGTCCTAATTCATCGCTTCCAAACCAAAATTGGGAGCATGGGGCGCTGTTTTTTAAGGGCAAGTGGATTTCACTGTAGGAATAGGGCGAGATGAAAGGGGCGAAGATCCCCAAAAGCGCAATCCCGATTAAAAGCCAGAGGGCAAAGTAGCCGATCCGGTTTTCTTTGAACCGAAGCCAAGCGTCTTGCCAATAAGAAAGTGCTGGGATGTCTTCATTCATAAGCTAGCCGCTCTTTGTGGCCAATGCGCGGATCGAGAGCTGCGTAAACGAGGTCGACGAGAAACATCATGATCATGAGAAACATGCTGAAAAAGACGGTGAGTCCGACAATCATGGGATAATCCCGCCCATTGATGCTATGAATCATCCACTGACCGAGACCCGGAATCGCGAAGATTTTCTCCACCATAAAGCTGCCTGTCAAAATGGATGTAACGACAGGGCCTAAATAAGAAATGACGGGAAGAATGGCGTTGCGAAGACCATGTCGAATCGCGATTCGAAAAAGGGGCAGGCCTTTGGCAACAGCTGTTCGGATGTAATCTTGTTGCAAGACTTCGACCATGTTGGAGCGGGTGAGACGGGCGATGAACGCAGTCGGTAAAGCGGCAAGCGCAAGAGTGGGGAGAATGGTGTGTTCAAAGGAGCCCCAACGAGCTACGGGGAGTAAGTGAAATTTGACCGCTAGAACATATTGAAGCAGGCTCGAAAGCACGAAGTTTGGGACGGAGACGAGGAGAGTAGAGAGGGCCATGGCGAGGTTATCTTGCCAGC
>JBEHXF010000068.1:0-7527 GCA_048498835.1 Chlamydiota bacterium
CAAAATAGGCTCCAATATCGGTGATCTTTGTCACAACAAGAAGATAAGCGAGCCACCATCTCCCGTCTTCTCCTACGGTAACAGGTGCAATGTAGAGAATTCCCAGGACCATTCCCATCGGAACAGCGATATAAAGAAGACCGAACGACGAGACTGCTAAATCAACAACAGCTCCATCTTTTTGGCGGAAGTGCAAGGCGAATAAAATCAAAAATCCGATGAAAAAGAGGATGAGAGGTGCGGGCCGAAGATGAGGGACGTGGGCCACAACAAAAAACGAGAGAACTTCTAATACCGTGATTGCAAGAAGGGCCGGAAAAATCATTTGCCCTCCTTTCGCCTTGGCGAATTGTTCATATTCCCAAATCGCAACAGCGCTTAATAGGGCGACGATCGAGGCGACAACAATCTGAAAGATGCTTTGATAGGCGAGTAACAATAAGACGACAACAACCGCAATAGAAACAGCCGAAACGACTAATCTGCGGCTTAAATCTTTTAACATCTGGTTTTATCCTCCTTTTCTCCTGGAGCGAGCTTGGTAGGCCAAGATCGCCTCAAAGAGGGTCTTAGGCGAAAAATCGGGCCATAGTACATTTGTGGTGTATAGTTCACTATACGAAATCTGCCAAAGTAAAAAATTGCTAATGCGCAATTCACCGCTAGTGCGAATGAGCAATTCCGGATCGCCAAATGGGGCTGTATCAAGTTGACTTGCAATGAGTTCTTCCGTGATTTGATCCTCTGACAATTCGCCCTGTTTGTGTAAATTCGCAATTTTCTTCACAGCTCTTCGAATTTCGTCGCGGCCCCCATAATTCATGGCCAACACTAAATTGATTTTATGACAATGGGCGGTTGCCTTCTTTGTATCGTAAAAAGCCTTTTGTACAGCATCCGGCAGTCGATCTAAATCACCAATTGCATCGAGCCGAACGCCATCTTGAACCATCTGCTCACGTTTCCGAATTAGATAAAGTTCAAAGATATTCATCAGGCCTTGAATTTCTGGTTCAGGGCGTAGCCAATTTTCTGTTGAGAAAGAGTAAACAGTCAAAGTTTTGACTCCCATATCCGAAGCAGCGCGCACCACATCAGTCAAAACCTCAGCCCCTTCCCAATGTCCAAGCATAGGTGGCAATCCGCGCTGTTTCGCCCAACGACGATTCCCATCCATAATGATCGCAATATGACGAGGCGATTTTTGAAAATCCAAAAGAGATAAATCGCATTCTGACTCTCTCAGCGAGTGTTCCTCTATCGAGGCTGTCATTTTATGGCTCATTCGAAGAATCGATCCATCCAGATTGTCCGCTCTCGTTCAGGTCCAACAGACAAGATCGAGATCGGTAGATTCAACAATTCTTCAATTCTGCGCAAGTAAGCTTTTGCTTGCTTGGGTAAATCGTTGTAAATATGAATTTCTCGCGTCGAGCGGAGCCACCCTGGATGCATTTCATAAATCGGAACCACCTGTTTGAGATCTTCCAAAGCGGATGGGAAAGTATGAATCGTTTTTCCATGGAGTTTATACCCGACGCAGATTTTGATCTGTGAAAGCTGATCTAAGATGTCTAATTTCATGAGAGCGAGCGAATCGACTCCATTCAAACAAGCCGTATGCTTCAAAAGAGCAATATCGAGCCAGCCCCGCCGTCTCATTCGTCCGGTCGCGGTTCCCACCTCACGAGAGGCGAGGTGATCGGGAAAAAGACTTTGCTCGGATTCAGTTAACTCTGTAGGGAACGGGCCATTCCCTACCCGTGTTGTGTAGGCCTTCGCTACTCCTAATACATGTCCCACCCGAGAAGGGCCGCAACCTACACCCGAACAGATACCGCCTGATAGAGTCGAGGATGAGGTAACAAAAGGATAGGTGCCAAAGGTCACATCGAGAAGAGCTCCTTGCGCCCCTTCAAATAAGGTAGGCTCGTCTCGCTTCCCTGCCTCATAAATCAGTTCTTCAACAGGCATCACAAAAGGTGCCACTCTCTTTCCGAGAGGCTCATATTCAGCTAAAATCTCTTCCAGCTCAAATCCTTTATGACCGTAAATCTTTCGGAGTTCCTCATTCTTGAGGGGTAAGACCTCCTCTAACCGAGACCTAAACAATTGAGGATGAATGAGTTCTGAAATTCGAATCCCACTCCGCTGAGCTTTGTCTACATAACAAGGACCGATCCCTCTGCCAGTCGTTCCAACAGCGGCTGCCCCTTTCTTTTTTTCAGAAAGCTGATCCAAAGCGCGATGATAGGGAAGAATAACATGAGCGTAAGAAGAGAGAAAAAGTCGTTTTTCAAATTGGACTTGCCTAGCATGCAATCCATCGACCTCTTTTAAGAAAGAACTTGGATCGACAACCGTTCCACCGCCAATGTAACATTTTGTATGAGGGTATAAAATTCCAGAAGGAATCAAATGAAATTTATATTCCTCTGATCCCACCATAATCGTATGGCCAGCGTTATGTCCCCCCTGTGCTCGAGCGATATGTTTCGCCTTTTCGGACAGAAGATCAATGACTTTCCCTTTCCCCTCGTCACCCCACTGCATCCCAACGATGGCTGCGCTTTTCATTCAAAAGATCCACCTAAAAAGTTTCCAAGCAATCTTAGCCCAACCCTTTATATCCCTCATAGAGAATTTTAGTAAAATAAGAGACAAGTGGACAGAATTGCCCAATTTTCCTAAGCTCTTTTGGTTTAGAATTGGAGCTTTTAGATGGATAAGAAGCGGAAGTGGCAATGGGCCTTGATCTTGGCTGTGATTGCTTTGACGGTTTACAACATTCTCCCGACAGTTTTTTATTACACCAAACCCTTAAAAGCGCCGATATCTTCCTCGCAAGCCAATGAAATTTCCCACGAAATCGCCAACCGAGTCGATCAGCTTGAAAGTGAATCGATCGACTGGCTACACTCCTATTGCGAACTGATCCATGTCTCTCCTCTTTCTATTGTTGCAGACCCGCTTCAACCCGGACAAATCACCCTCACCTTTGCTAAAACCGAAGAGGCGCTTGCTCTCCGCAAACACCTCCCCCGCGCTGCCTCTTTAATCCCTTTCTTCCCCGCTCAACTCGGCGTAGCCTCGGATGCGGAACTCCCAAAACAAGTCGTCGTCCAACGAAGAATTCCCCTTCGCCTTGCCAGTATCCCTGAACTATTCACTTACATTCCAAAATCGTCCGACGAATATAAAGCGTTTATCGGAGAACGGGTTCAGGCCATTCATCAGAGCATGTCCCGCTCCAAATTATTTTCCGTAACGCCCCAAGACTCGGCCGAACGGCTTCTTTCACTCGCCTCCTCGCTTCAAACACTATCTAAACTCTACGACGAGCGACAAGAAATTGCCGTCCGCTATGCACAATCTCAATCGGTGGAAGGAACTTCGTCCGGCTTGATTGCCGCATTTGATCAATTCCGCGATCAGCTAAAAAAACAAAAGGGCCGAGAAGGAATTACCGAAGAGCAAAAAAAGGCGATTGAGGCACAAGAGCTCAAAGTCACATCAGCCGAAACTTTTGTCAAAAAACATACTGCTATCTTCGCTCCTAAATCCATCAACCCCTTCTTCCAAGAAATTTCTGTCGATTGGAACAATGATCAAATCGAGCTAAAACTCCATCCAGATCTCCTCACGCAAAAAAGCAACCCCATCGTCGAACAACTTCTCATCGATCAAGTTGCCCTCATAGCGCGCGACACCCATGAAACCATCAAGAAAACGAGTGATGGCTACTCAATCCCCCTTCAGACCATGCCCAATACCACAGGGTTTTTGGTTCTTAAACTCCATGCGATCGCAAAACAACAAGCTGAAGCGCTGCTCCATTCCGTCCAATCGAATTGGCACCCCACTCACCCCGATCTTCAGCAACTCAAAATTGTTACCTCTGAACAATACCTACAACTCCCGCTGCAAGATCAGGCTCTCTGTCTCATCGTTTCTGCCCCAGCGGCAGAGGAGCAGTCGCTTATTCCTGGACTTCATAATCAATCGATCTATCTCTTTGCCAAGGGAATTGGCCGGGTTCTGAAAAGCTACCAAGAAAATCCCGATTCAGAGCAAGCGCAACTCTTTATCAAAGAATTCCGCCAACTCGCCAACCACATGGGCAGACTCGGCTTTACAAGTTATCCCGTTTCCCTCTTTGATCAAGCGGGACAAGACTATGTATTTGAACAGCGCAATTTTGCAAGCGGCATCCTCGCAGCAACACGGGAAAATTTTGCCCTTATTGGCGACCAGAAAAAAGCAATTCTCGAACTCTCCGACGTTGAGCAGCGCATTTTGACCGTTAATAAAATTGAGACGCAAATCCACGAAGATCTCATCAAGTGGAACGACGAGTTTCGCTCTGCACAGGTGAGCATCAATCCAGCTGTTCGCTACGACGTCCCCAAGCCGACACGCAGCGTATTCTGGAGCAATCTCGACCTTTCGCTCCGCAAACTCTTTCGTGGAGACGATCGAAAAATTCTCCGCTGGGGACTCGACCTCTCGGGCGGTAAAACGGTCCAAATTGAATTGCGCGACCAAAATAATCGCTTGGTGACCGATGATGCTGATCTCAAACAAGGGATCAACGAACTGTTCAATCGAGTCAATAAAATGGGCGTTTCCGATGTGTCGATTCGACAAGTCGGTCACCAAATCGTCCTCGACTTTCCGGGCGGACAAGCTCTCTCCGCTTCTGAGCTTGTCAAAGCATCTTCGATGTACTTTCACATTGTAAACGAACGATTTGCTCCGCAATCAGCCCTTTCTGAAAGTACTAATCGATTCCTCCAAGAAGTTTGGAATGAGGCGGTCGTATCCAATCGAACCGATCCACAAAGCGTCCATGCGATTGCTTACCGCCATCTCTATGGTGACAGCGAAACTACAGGTCCGCGCAGCGATGCAGGTCGAATTCTCTATGAACAAGGGCTTCGTCTTGCCGATCCGAAAGATTACGGCAGCAGTCAAGCCATCGACGAATCAATTTCGAAAATCGCTCTTCTCCGTGGCTCCGACTATACGGAATGGCAAGGACAAACTCATCCTCTCTTGATCGTTTTCCGCAATTACGCATTGGAAGGTTCTCAACTCGATAACATTCGCGGAAACTACGATCCTTCGAAAGGCAACTTCCTCAGCTTTGAAGTGAAAGGATCTACTCCTCGCACCTTCCTTCACCAGTGGACCTCGCTCTTTAGCAAAGAAAAAATTCTTGGAACTGCAAGGGAAACTCCCACGCACGGACGAGGCTGGCGCATGGCTGTGCTCCTCAATGACACGGTCATTAGCGCACCGACACTCGAGTCGGCTCTCCGCGACAGCGCCTCGATTACCGGCAGCTTTTCGCAGCGCGAGGTTAACCAGCTTGTCTCTGATCTAAAAGCGGGCTCCCTCACCTTTACCCCCCACATTCTCTCAGAAAAGAACGTGAGCCCAGAGCTTGGGAAAAGCGATCGCATGCAAGGAATTGTAGCTACCGGTGTGGCACTCTTCCTTGTGATCGGCTCAATGGTTCTCTACTACCGCTTCGCAGGTCTTGTCGCCTCCATCGCGGTTCTTTTCAACCTCCTTATTCTTTGGGCAACGCTACAGAATCTCGGCGCTTCGCTCTCCCTTGCCGGTATCGCGGGAATCATCCTCACTGTCGGTATGGCCGTTGATGCGAACGTACTCGTCTTTGAACGGATCAAAGAAGAGTTTGCAGTGACTAAGAAAATTTCGAGCGCGATTCACGCAGGCTATGAAAAGGCATTTAGCGCGATCCTCGACTCAAACATCACCACGATCATCGCAGCTCTCATTCTGTTAAATTTTGATTCTGGTCCTATCAAAGCCTTTGCGATCAGCATGATCATCGGTATCGCCTCTTCGATGTTTACAGCTCTTTTCATGACTCGATTCTACTTCACTGGTTGGCTCCGCAATCCGAAGAATCAATCCCTCTCAATGGCCAATTGGATCGATGCAACAAATATCGATTTCCTCAAAAAAGCGAAAGCCGCTTTTGCCATCGCAATCGGCATCATTGTGATCGGAGGAGGCTTCCTCGGCCTGCAGCGATCCACCATTCTCGGTATGGATTTTACAGGCGGATATGCTCTCCACCTCGAAGTAGAGGGGCAAAACAACCCTGTGTCTGCAGTAGAAAACGCGCTACAAAAAGGAGGCGCTGCAACACGCGACTTCCAAATCCGGCAACACAATCCATCGACTCAGCTGCGCATCCTTTTTGGAACGAGCATGGAACAGGCGGGAAAACCCTTCCACAATCTTCCGCTAGAAGTTGAAACACCGGCCGGAAGCTTAACTTACAAGAAAAATCCACGCATTGATTGGGTTGTTCAGACACTTCAAAACGGCGGTGTTCAACTCACACCTGCCTCACTCCAATCGCTCGATACGAACTGGACAGCGATGAGTGGACAAATGTCTGAAAGCATGAGAAACAATGCCTTGATCGGCTTAGCTATCGCCTTTGTATCGATCTTTATCTACATCGCCTTCCGGTTTGAATATAAATATGCGATTTCGGCGATCATTTGTTTGCTTCACGACGTACTCATCACGCTCGGACTTATGGGCATTCTCCACGCCTTTAAGATCCCCGTGCAGATCGATCTCAATACCATTGCCGCCATCATGACGATCATCGGCTACTCGCTCAATGATACGATCATCATCTTTGACCGTATCCGTGAAGATGTGCAACTTTATAAAAAGCTCCCGATGCATCAAATTGTCAACCGCGCACTGAATTCGACTCTCAGCCGCACAGCCATTACATCAGGCACAACACTACTTGTGCTGCTGGCCCTTGTCGCACTCGGTGGAGCTTCGATCTTCAGCTTCTCACTTGTGATGGTGATTGGTGTGGTATTTGGTACACTTTCCTCATGGTTTATCGCCGCTCCGCTTCTTCTCTTCTTCCACCGCAAGGAAGAAGCGAAAGAGCAGATCGTACAAACTTCGTAAACATGTGTATTTAATAACGGACAACTATATACTGCCGAAAAATAATCTTGCGGTCGAACTGAAATGGTGTCCTTGATCAAATCGCACGAACCGATCTGGGTCTATCCCGAGAAACACCCAGATCTGTTTCAGTCGATCATAAAAGAGTTCAATATACACCCCGTCACCGCGCAAATCCTCATTACGCGCGGTTATAAGACCGTGGAACAAGTTCACGAGTTTCTTTACGCCAAGCTCCCCAATCTCCTCGAGCCAGATCTTTTCCCTGACATGGATATCGCTGTAGAACGAATTTTACGCGCTATCCGCCTTCAAGAACCGATCTTGATCTATGGTGATAATGATGTGGACGGGATGACGGCGGCAGCGCTTCTCACCGAATTCCTCCGCACCATTGGAGCAAAAACCTATGTCGACATCCCCAACCGCGCTTCTCTAAAAAAGAGCCTCATCGGCGATGCGCTCCAAATTGCTCTGAAACATGAATGTAAACTTCTGATCACCGTTGACTGTGGCATTACTGCGGCTAAAGAAATCGAAGAAGTGGTC
>JBEHXF010000069.1:0-7385 GCA_048498835.1 Chlamydiota bacterium
AATAGAACTAACCTCATATTTATCTTACTCCTATTTACATTATCTATCAATTAGCAGTAATTTATTTAATCTTTTGGGGTATATTAATTTTTTTACTGACTTTTAATAGCTTCTGGGATAAAAGTGATATCCAATTTAAAACAAGCCAGTTATGTATATACTCCTCTTCCTTCTCATGCTTTGTACTCAACTCGATGGCACAACTCGGCGAATAGCAGTCATTTTGCAAACGGGATGGAAAGGAGAAATGTCCGTTGCAGAGCGAATGAAAATAGCCTGCAAACATCTCGGTTGGAAGTGTGAAATCCTCGATTATGAAACAATGAAGGAAGGGAACTATGATTTTGCTATCTCGCTTATTCCTCATGCGCCTCCACTTCCGGGATGTAAAAATTATCTTCTCGTATCTCCTCCTCTCAATCGATTTCTCGATCACAAAAAACGGTTAAAAAAAGCCTATTCTCCTTTCTCTGGTTATCTGCTCTGTTTCCCTCCAGATTTGTCGATTGATAATGTATACCCGTTTGTAGATGTCCCGAGTCTTGAATTCTACCCTTCCGTCCATCAACGTACGTATAAAAGTGTCAAACCAACTCATCTTTTTCATATCTGTTCATGCTGGGGAGATCGAGTCAGCGATAAAAAATTCCAGGATTTATATCATCTTTTAGATCGAGAACCCTACATCCGCTTTTACGGTAAAAATACGGTAGGTCCCATCACCCTTCAGTCGTGTTATGGAAGAATCCCATTTGAAGGTGAAGCTCTGTTAGATAGAATGTCAGAAGCTGGAGTAACTCTTATTTTACACTCTATCCATCACAATCACACCAGAACGCCCTCGGGAAGAATTTTTGAAGCGGCGGCCGCTTCAACAGTGATTATTTCCGATCTAAATCAATTCGTGATTGAGAAGTTTGGCGATGCGGTCCTCTACATCGACACAAGTTTATCTGCACACTCAATTTTAGAACAAATTCGCAATCATATGAATTGGATTCAGTCAAATCCGAACCAAGCTGTCGAACTGGCGCGAAGAGCCTATCAAATATATAGCGAAAAATTCGTCCTAGAAGATCAACTGCTCCAATTAGAGCGATTTCATCTCTCTCGGTAAACACAAGCGTTCACCGATGCGCCATGCAAATAATTCCCCAGTAAAATGACTCGCGGAAAACGGGCGTTTACTCGGCCTTGAAAAGTTTTGACTCTTTCGGCATGTCCCAATTCATATTGAGGCACTTCAGCCCACGTATGACAAATAGCGTCAGGGCTCTTCTCAACTCCTAAATGCCTCTTCATCGCTTCTAGCGCAATTTCGACAGGCTTTGCCCCCCTGACCATGGCAGTCACCTTCGTTTGATTTGGAACAGGGAAAATCGAAGTATCCCAAATCATTCCTAAAATAGACTCTTTTTCCCGCGTCGGAACGAGATAGCCATAGCCTTTTTTGGGTAGAATTTCTCCTAAATAGCCAAGATTGACGACGTGAAGCGATTCCATATGAACAGGACTTGGTTCTCCTAACAGTTGAGCCGCAGCCTCTGCAGGAAGTGCACAATAGATCTGATCTGCTTCAAAAAAACGGCCATTCGACAAAATGCCCTCAGATCGGATCTCTTGAACCTGCGAGTCGAGGTGAAGATCGAGCGGAACTTTTGCGACGATTTCTTCACATAGTCTCTGCATTCCTCCTTCGACAGTAAAGAGGCCTGAGGCTGTTTTTTTTTGGCAGAATCCTCCCCAGATGACCGAACCATATTTTTGCTCCCAATTTAGAAGGAATGGAAAACAGGAGCGAACCGATAGCTTGTTATAATCGCCCGCATAAACTCCAAGCGCCATTGAATCAAAAAAAAGCTCAGCTCCCTCTTTTCCAAAGCGCCGCTGTGCAAAGCTAGCAATCGATTCATCTTCCCCCGGTCCCCTTTGAGTGATGAGATCTTTTATCAGCATGGGAATAAGGGTAGGCCAGAGCGAACCGATCGAACGGAGCTTTCCCCCCTTCACTAAATACCTGCGGCCACCACTGGATGTCTTGATGGGAAGTCCTACGTCCCGAATCAGCTCCAGTAACTCTTTACAGCGACCGGTCTGGAAAGTTCTCGGTCCTAACTCAAAAAGGAAAGGTCCACAAGATCTCGATTGAATCCAACCGCCGACACGGTTTGTCTTTTCAAATAGAGAAATTTGAGCATGCGGATATTTTTTATGTAGGTACCAAGCAGCGCTTAAGCCAGAAATTCCGGCACCTAAAATAACCAGTTTCATACGGCCCTTGAAAATTGCCCTTCTGCCTTAAAATACTGATCGAACGGAGTCGCAATCAAACGGGCAAAGAGTCTACCGAGTGGTGTAGCAATCAGTCGATCTTCGGTTTCTTCCAACAATCGATCTTCAATCAAAGAATCAAGAGCGCTCCGCTCTTTTGCAAAATGGTCTTCGAATCTTTCACCAAAGCGCCTTAAAAAGACTCTCTTATCGAGTTCAAATCGGCACATGAGCTCTTGAATGACCCATCGTCTCAAGTGATCTTCGGGGTTGAGTACAAAACCTCGAAGAACGGGAATTCGACCATTTTTAATTCGCGATTTGTACTCTTCGATCGTCTTCACATTTTGTAAAAAGGCCCCTTCCATAAAACCGATTGAAGTCACTCCAAAACCGAGGAGGTCTTCAGCTTTCTCAACGGCGTAGCCTTGAAAATTACGGGTCAAATTTTTTCCTCGATAGGCGGCGGCGAGCGAATCTTGATGAAGGGCGAAGTGATCCATTCCGATGGCCGTATAACCGCCATTCATAAATGTTTCTCTCGCCTCGATGTAGATTTGAAATTTCTCTTCCGTTGTGGGGAGATCTTCCTCACGAATCGCCTTTTGATGCTCTTTGAGCCAGGGAACTTTTGCATAAGAGAAAAAGGCGATCCGATCGGGTTTTAACTCAACTAACCGTTTTGCTGTTCGTCGAAATGTCTCAACAGTTTGTAAGGGTAGTCCATAAATCAGATCGACATTGATCCCCTCAAAACCCAATTGTCGCGCCAGCTCTACTGTCTTTACGCTCATCTCTTCGCTCTGTCTTCTCCGAACGGCTTCTTGCACTCGCGGATCTAAATCCTGTACACCAAAGCTCACTCGATTAAAGCCGAGCTGTTTTAGTTTTTTGAGCTTCTGCCCATCGTCTCCGTAAACGGTTCGCGGGTCAATCTCAATCGAGATCTCCGCATCGGGAGCAAAAGCAAAACAGCAGTGCAACGCCCTCATCAATCGTTCCAATTCCGCCTCGGATAAGGACGTGGGGGTTCCCCCTCCTAAATGGAGTTGGGCGACTACTCTTTTTTGCCGAAAACAGTGAGAGGTCATTTCGATTTCAGCGATCAAAAGATCGAGATACTCTGCCTGTTTTTCTGGCCGGCGATTTAAAATCACAGAGCAGCCGCAAAAAAGGCACATCGAACGGCAAAAAGGGATGTGGATATAAATGGAGAGCGGCTTTGCTGTTTGATCGAATGCGGCCAATCTCTCGCGCACAATCTCCTCATCCATCGCCTGAAACTGAGGTGCGGTTGGATAACTCGTATAACGTGGCACAGAGCGATTCCACTTGGCCAAAAGAGCTGCATCGAGACGTACTAAGTCCATTGCTTTACCGTGTCGATCATCGCAGCTACCGATTCTATCGGCGTCCCTACTTTTACTCCATGACCTAAATTCACAATAAATCCAGGATCTCCTCGCATTTCTTCGAGTAAGCGTCGAGTTGCTAAAGAGACTTCTGCAGGCGATTGGAACAGGTAATCGGGATCGAGATTTCCTTGCAAAACGGATCTCACTTCTTGACGAACTAAAGGAAGGGGTTTATCCCAATCGACACTGATCGCGGCCGCTCCTGTCGTTTCAATTAGAGCGGCAAGCTTCGCGCTTCCTCGCATAAAAACAATGACAGGGCGATCGACTGCTTCAACGATCTTTCGGATCGGATCTAAGGAATAACGATGAAATTCATCACCCACCAATGTATTGGCCCAAGAGTCGAAAATCTGGATCGCATCGGCGCCGGCGGCTATTTGCCCCCGCAAATATGAGATGGAAACATCGGTCAAAAGATCGATCAGAGGTTGTAAATCCCCTTCTTTAAGCCACCGTTTCACAGATTCGAATCGGCCGTCGTGTCTTTCGATCAAGTAGCTGGCCACTGTAAATGGCCCGCCACAAAAACCGATTAAAGGAACGGCTGTTTTTTGTTTTACGAGCCTGACGGTCTCATAAATCGGCTCTAATTGGGTAGCATCGATCCTCAATTGTTTCCCTGGCGTGATCCAAGGATCCACAACAGGGCCCTCATCAAAAGAGAGTTTCAGTCCCAATGCGGGTGCAATTGCGGTGATATCAGAAAATAAAATAGCCGCATCTACTCCGAACCTCTCGACAGGCATGAGAGTGACGTCCGCGGCAAGCTCGGGTGTGAAAAAGAGATCGCGAAGAGAATACTTTTCTCTCAACGCTCGGTATTCAGGCAAATAACGTCCCGCTTGTCGCATGAGCCAAACGGGTGGTCTGCCTCTATTTTGATTCTTCAATGCTGCGAGAAACCGATTTTGCATGAACCCATTCCCAAAAGCGGACATCGTAACCTATTCTTTGTTCTTTGAATAGATTTCGGAAATTTATGTACGAAAAGGAATCCAATCTTTTCGAGGCGCCGGAGGATTAGTCGGAATTTGCACAGACAGGGATGCGATCCGCTCTTTCCGAGTTTTTTTAGGCAGGTTTGTTTTTCTTACTAAACCTATCGTAGGATCTTTTTTATGAATTGGATTCGAAACTTGTTCGGTTGCTTTGCGCTTGCGCAATAGACAAAGAATTTTCTTAGATAAATCTGGGGATGGTGTAAATTCTCGATTGCAACACGGATAGCATAAATACACAGCTTGAGCTACGCCATTTGTGCGATACATCACTCCGTTGTATTGGTCCCCACACTCGTTACATTGAGTCCAATCAGTCATGGCCTCTTTACAAAATATAGTTGGACTTTGAGTAGAGATCGAATTCACGAGGCCTCGTCATTTGCAAAATGGCTATACTATAGAAAGGTCGAAAATATTTTTCATTCTTTTTAAAAAGAACCTGCTATAGAGAACTTAACGAGGTCGCAATGAAATACGCAGTTCTTTTTATCCTTCTCTGCTTGAGTCAGATTGAAGCTTGTACAGGAATTAAGCTCGTCGCAAAAGATGGCTCCATTGTGCATGGACGAACGGCCGAATTCGGAGTCGATCTCGACCTCTCTTTTCTCTATGTGCCCAAAAATTACTCGTTTACTGGTACGACTCCGCAAGGACCGGGACTGAGCTACACAGCAAAATATGCAGCGATTGGCTGTATCGCTTACAGCTCTCCGGCGATTATGGATGGGATGAATGAGAAAGGGCTTTCAGTCGGAGTCTTCTTCTTTCCAAACTACGCTGGCTACGGACTCATTACAGCTGAAAACCAATCAAGTGCACTTTCACCGATCGATTTTTCCAATTGGCTCCTCACCCAATTTGAGTCGGTGGATGAAATTAAAAACTCTCTTGGAAACATTGTCATCGCGCCCACCGTCTTAAGTGGCTGGGGATCGACGCCGCCGCCTTTTCACTACTATGTCATCGATCGCAACGGCGACAGCATCGTCATTGAGCCGATTCGGGGCGATCTCATCGTCTACGATAATCCTCTTGGCGTCATGTCGAACTCCCCTTCCTTCGATTGGCACATGACGAATCTAAATAATTACCTCAATCTCTCCCCCTTTAATGCTCCGCCAAAAACTATTGAAGGCGTCGAGTTTGTTCCATTTGGACAAGGTTCGGGGCTGATCGGATTGCCAGGCGATTTTTCTCCACCCTCTCGCTTCGTCCGTGCCGCACTTTACTCGATGACAGCGATCGCTCCGATGAATGCAGCCGAAGGGGTGCTGCAGGCGTTTCATATCCTCAATCAATTCGATATCCCCGTGGGCGTGATTCGAGCGGGAACAAAAGGGGGCTTTCACACCGATCGCACGTTAGCCACTGTCGTGCGCGATCCCGATTCGCTCCGCTATTACCTGCGCACTTACGAGGATCAATCCATCAAAATGGTCGATCTCAAATCGTTTGACAAATCCATTACCACTCTGAAAAGACTCCCGCTCAACAGCAAACAACCGATTGAAAACGTGACAGCCTATTTCAAATGATCAGCGCAGGCCTCTTTTCCGTTTTCATCCTCGCCGCTATCCACCTCTTCGCCAATCGAGCTAAGGTGCTCGGTTGGGTATGGCATGGTCGCTTTCTCTCTTTTGCTTCAGGTCTTTCTTTCGCCTACGTTTTTATCGATCTTCTCCCCTCACTCGAAAAAGGAGAACCAGCTCTGAAGCGCTCTCTCGATCCGCTCCTCCCCTATCTCGATCGACATTCTTACCTCATCGCACTGATTGGAATTCTCTTTTACTACGGCATCCAATCGCGCCCTTCCACTTCCACCACACAATGGATTAAATCAAGTGGCTATCTCCTGTTCAATTTTCTCATCGGTGCAACACTCTCCGATAGCTCGAATCCAGAAATTCAACCTCTTGCCCTTTTTACCATTGCTATCGGGATGCACTACTTTGTCCGCGACCATCTGGCCAAAGTTGCGAAAGAACAACCCCTTCAATGGACCCTGATCTCCAGTCTTTTTCTCGGTTATTTCATTGGATATCTTACTGAGCTGCCCGATACAGCCCTTGCTGTGGGCATCTCGTTTGTGGCGGGGGGCATTCTGTTAAACGTCTTTCACTATGAGTTGCCCAAGCAGGAAAAAGGAGGTTATCTTTACTTTCTCTTGGGCTCCGCTCTCTACACGATTCTTCTCCTGAGCGTCGGAGAGATCCGCTTCTAAAAAATAACCAGAAGAGGCGGAGGGAAGCCCTCCGCACCTCCCATCGGGCACGGGCACGCACACGGGCTCGGGCACGGCCGCTTCGCGCTCCACATAGTTCTTTTTCTCTGCGGCCTCTGCGCCTCTGCCTTTTCTCTGCGTTAACTCTTTTTGGATGGTGCGGAGGGCTTCCCTCCGCCTCAGCGATTCTCTGTGGTGAATTTTTATCCTGTCGCCGCATTTGCGGCGATCCTGCCCGGCGTTTCGCCAGATTTTTGTTATTTCTCGGCGGCGATGAGGCGCTCAACGATGGCATCGACAGTGAAGCCGAAGTCTTGCGCAAGATCGGCTGCTGGCGCTGAGTGACCAAAGCTCTCCATACAGATCGCAACACCCTCCCGACCGATATAACGGTACCAACCGAAGTCGGTCGCCGCTTCAATCGCTACGCGAAGGCCTAAGTCTCCGCCGAGGACTGAATCTTTGTAATCGTTG
>JBEHXF010000070.1:0-7297 GCA_048498835.1 Chlamydiota bacterium
TCGCTTCTCAACACAGTCGATGGTAACGGGAAGGGTTGCGGAAGAAGAACTGGTAGAAAATGCGGTCACAAGAGCCGGACCCATTGCCTTCACATGTCGGAAAGGTTTGACACGAGCGATGAATTTCAGCAGGAGCGGCAATCCGACAAACATGAAGGTGCCCAAAGCGAGTAGTACGGTCAAAGTGAAAAGAGCCACAGGGCGAAGCGAATGGACGCCAGTCGTCATGAACACTTTTGCGACCAAGCAGAAGACTCCGTAGGGGAGGAACTTCATGATGATGTGGGTCACTTGAATCATCGTCTGGAAAATGCCGTGGAAAAAACTGCTGAGTGTCGATGCAGGGCCCGATTCGATTTTTGAAATCGCATAACCAAACAGAAGAGAAAAGAAAATCAATCCCAACATATTTCCTTGGGACATGGCGAAGAAAATATTGGAGGGGATCACGGAGTGAAGAACGGCGACGAGAGCGGTGCCTTCGTGCTTACCGAGATTCTCATTAATTGTGTGCAATTGAACGTTTTCCATCTCTGTAGTGGGAGTGACAACATGAGAAGTTCCAGGGCCGATCAAGTTGACAAAGAAAAGGCCGATCAGGATGGCCATCAAGCTGGTACTGATGTAAAAAAGGAATGTTTTAGCGCCCACTCGACCAAACCCCCCATCATTTCCAATGCGGGCAATCCCTGAAATAATTGAGGAGGAGACGAGGGGAACAACGACGAGGGTCAGAGCATTTAGGAAAAGAGTCCCCAAGACGTCAAACAGAGCATAGAGGCTAAATCCAAATAGAGTGGCTTTTTCTCCCACAATTGAACCGAAGGCGACAGCAAGGGCGATTGCGAGGAAGACCCCCCAGGGGCGTTTGTGCTTCTTTTTCATTCAGATTCTCCAAAACTAGCCATTCTACCGATCCAGTTAGGGATTTTCAATTGAGAATTTCATGCCTGGTTTAATTTTATTTTTCTTAAACCAACCTT
The DNA here is from genome assembly GCA_048498835.1 of Chlamydiota bacterium. Taxonomy (GTDB): domain Bacteria; phylum Chlamydiota; class Chlamydiia; order Chlamydiales; family SM23-39; genus CAITMJ01. The sequence continues at coordinate 984 of JBEHXF010000070.1, forward strand.
GAGGAACTTCTAAGGCGTACTGAGCGGGTTTTGCACTTTGATACAAGGGTAGGGGATTGGTCTGCTGATTGGCTGGCTTCATCTCTAAAATATTAATGAGAGTCTGGTTCGCGTTAAAAAAACCGATACTTAGAGGGATCCGCGTGTTCTTCATCCAGAAAGTGAGCTCTTGCGGCCTGTCATAGACGAACAACATCCCCGCACCCTCTTCTAAGCTTTCGCGGTCCATGAGCCCTCTATTTCGAAGTTCGGGTGTATTGGCGATTTCTACCTCAACCGACGCTTCGCCGATGACTAAATAAGCTGCTAGAAGAAAGGCTTGAAAGGAGTTAAGCATACAAGAGATCTTATCTCAAACAACCTACAGAAGTAAAATAATTCATTGAAATTACCTTTAGGCTCGGATACATTTTTGATATGATCCGCAAACTTTTTTTTCTAAGCGTACTCCCGTTGGGTCTTTTTGCATTGGAAGGGGATTTGCCCGATCATGGGGTCATTCCCGCTCCTTGGTTTACCGGCCCACTCTTAGCTCCCTCCGGAAACGTCATTCAGGCTCCCCACTACAACGTAGAACCCTATATATACGTCTTTGCCTATACAGGGGTTTACATGAACAATTGGAAGACCAAATCTGCTAAAACGCTTTGGAGCATCAATCCACAAATCCCCCTCGAGTTCGGGATCACGAAATGGTTGGATTTTCAATTCACGCCAAGCTGGTTTTGGAATTATCGCGATAGTCAAGCCAACTGGGCTATAGGTGATTTTGTCATGCAGTTCGACTTTCAGCTTCATCAAGACCAAATCCCCCATAAAAGCTGGCTTCCTTCGGTCCGCTTCACCCTGATGGAAAGTGTTCCACTCGGAAAGTATCGAAATTTAAATCCTGATAAATTGGGCACAGATGTGGGCGGGTCCGGTTCTTGGATCACCACTTTTCAATTCGTCTTCTCAAAACTTCTTCATGTAACTGGTAGACATTTTTTTAATACCCGCTTAGCTCTCAGCCTGGATGTGCCAGCCCCCGTCCATGTAAAGGGTTTCAATGTCTATGGAGGCGGATACAGGACGAATGAGACCGTCTATCCCGGCCTAAACTATGAGATCGATTGGGCTTTTGAGTATAACCTGACACGCAACTGGGCTGTGGCTTGTGATTTCGTCGGATCTTGGACAGCCACAACGACTTCAGATCGACGCCATGTGGGCACGTTTGATGGCGACCCCATTTTTAGCAGCCGCCCAGCCAATATCCGCTATAGTATGGCTCCCGCCATTGAATATAACTGGAACGACGATCTAGGGATTATTTTTGGATCTTGGTTTACCCTCGCCGGAAAGAATACTAGTAAATTTTCAAGTATTGTAATTGCTTTAAATTACTTTCATTAAAATATTATATATAGTTCATTTTATTCTGAAATTAACTATTATTATCGTACCTTAAAATTAAAGGGGTATGAATATGAAAGGAATTTCTGTCATTCTCGCTTCGATCCTCTGCGCCGGCGCACCGGTTATTGCAGAAGATAAGGCAAGCGAACCAACTACTGCTCTTCGGCAGGAGAACAATTATCAACTCGGCTCTGCCGTCATCGCCCAGCTTCGCGCAGCTTACCTCGCTGGAGAATATGACGAATTTTTGACCGAAATGGATGATGCCTATAACTCGGCTAAAAAGGAAAACGAGTTAGAAGGATTAATTGAAATCCGTACTGAAGCGGGCAAATACTCGGTCCCTCAAGAAAAATTGATCCAAGGTTTTGAGAGCATTCAGAAAGAAAAGAATAGTGATTTATTGAAAGCAGTTGCAGAAAGCCAAGATTCGCTCTTCGTTCAAAAAGTTCGCTCAGCGGCAGCTCAGCTTCCAGGATCGACACAAGAAGCGATGATCACCCTTTCTTCTCTCCGAAGCAAAGCGCCAGGTTCTGGCATGAATAGCGATGAAAATAAGCTCATCGAAATCGACTTGGAAAATCATTACAAAGTCATCCACCTCGATAGCCTCGTTGCTATGGGTCAATCCATTCCAGATCGAAAAGAAAAGCAATTCATCCTTGAAATGCAGAAAATGGATCGAATGGTTGCGGCTGCAAAAGACTTCAACGATCAAAAATTGAAGTCAGCAGTGGAATCTGCAGTTGCTGGACAAGATGCCAGACTCGTGAAAATGTATGACATGAATGATTTGAACGCTCTCGCTAAAGGAAGAGTGAAACCTCAGACGGCTTTAGAAGAGCAAGTTGCGACGATCGTCGGCAACGCGCACGGTAAATTCGCTGATTTGAATCGCGATCTTTTGACCAATCAAGCTCAAAAAGATCAAGAAGTAGTCCAGAAGTAATCTAAATAATACGGCGGGGGTTCAACCCCGCCGCTCTTTTCTCTCTTACGAATATTTTCTCAACTTGCTGTGTCTATGTCCATAGATGAAATAGACGAAAAAGCCGATGAGAAGCCATGTGGCTAGTTGCGCCCAAATCGCGCCCGGCATAAAGCCCATTTGACCGATACATGTGACCATTCCCAAAGCGGGGATGAGCGGGACAAACGGAACTTTGAAAGGGCGTTCATATTCTGGATGCTTGTATCGGAGGATCAAAACTCCCAAGCAAACAATCGTAAATAGGAACAGCGTCGTCATTGAAACCAGTTCGCCAAGCAAAGCAATCGGGAACAAGCCGGAAATAACGATTGGAATTAAAACCGTTACAACCGAAGCAAAGATCGGAGTCTTCGTCTTTGGATTGACTTTTGCAAAACGGTGAGGAAGGAGACCGTCTTTGCTGATTGCGTAGAAGACGCGGGTCTGTCCGAGCAATTGGATCAATACGACGGAAGAAAGGCCTGCTAAAATCGCAATTTTCACGATCAGTTTGAGCCAGAATAAATTCGCTCCCATTGCATTGAGGGCAACCGACATCGGGTCAGCGACATTCAACGCAGTGTAGCTCACAACGCCTGTTAAAACGAGCGAGGTGATGATATAGGCGACAGTCGAGATACCGAGAGAGCCGAGAATTCCCCTTGGTAAATCGGTCTGTGGATTTTTCGCATCTTGGGCAAGAGTAGAAACCGTATCAAAGCCGAGATAGGCAAAGAAGACGAGCCCAGACGCGCGCAAGATACCGCTCCAACCGAATGAGCCAAATACGCCGGTGTTCTCTGGGATGAAGGGAGTCCAGTTATCTGTATTGATGTGGCCAAGACCGAGAGCGACAAAGAGAACAATTGCGCTCAATTTAATGACGACCATTAAATTGTTGAAATGAGCAGCCGCTCGAATTCCAATTGAAATCGCCACTCCAACAATCGCTACGATGACCATCGCAGGGACGTTGATGTAAGAACCGGTCAATTCCCAGCCGCGCGCGGCATCATGGTTGATCGGACCACTAGTCCAGAGATTAGAAAAGTTGATGCCGAAGTCTTTCATTAATCCGACGAAATAACCCGACCAACCCACAGCAACTGTAGAGGCAGAAACGAGATATTGCGCTGTAATCGACCAGCCGACAATCCACGCTGGGAATTCTCCCATCGCGACATAAGAATAAGAGTAGGCGCCGCCAGATACTGGGATCATAGCTGAGAGTTCAGCGTAGCAAAGGCCAGCAAACAAGCAGACGATCGCTGCGATGATAAAGGAGAGGACAATGCCTGGTCCTGCAAGCGTTGCAGCAGCTTGTCCGGTGATGACGAAAATTCCTGCGCCAATGATCGCACCAATACCGATTGCGACCATTTGCAAAGAACCGAGATGCCGTTTTAAATGGTGTTCCCCTTCTCCTTCCGGAAATGGGCTTTTCACCGGTTTTCGTGCAAAGAAACCTTGAAATATGCTCATTGTTTTTCCTTAAAAATCGAGTTCTAATTTAGATAATAACGGATTATACAGGGGGATGGTTTAGGGGACAAGATAGAATAGAAGGAGGGGAGAATAGAATAGGCTGATATCAGACTTGTCTTTTTTGGATCTTTTATATAAAAATTTACCAGCGTTTTTAATCCAAGGGAAAAATATGGCATCAGCAATACCTCAGAACAATTTTTTACATCGCGATCTTTTGTGTGAATGCTCCACTGTTTTAGCGGAAAAAGAGGTTAACACCGACAACGAAAAGCAGGCTATTGAAGCGGGGCTTGGTTATATTAATCAAAAGGTGATTGGTCAAGCAAGCACGTTTCCTTCCGACCCAGCGATCCTGGCAATCTTCAACCGATTCGTATTTCAGGCGGTTAAAGAGGCCACTCAAAATTTAATTAAAAAAAGAGAGGTTAGCCTACAAAATGACCAACCTCGGCTCCTTAGTTTGTTGGCGTTTAATGAGGATCCAAACTTGTCTTCATTGGTGAAAGCTAGTGTTAAACTGACAACAGATCGCCTGCAGCAAGATGCTTCAAAACGAAGTGATGAAATCAAGCTTTTGAAAGAGTGGTCTAAAAATCCATCTAGAGTATTTACAGACGAGTTAGAGCTGATTTAGTAGCTCAACCGGGGGAAAGGCGCTCTGCCCTTTCCCTCGGCCTCCCTATCCAAGCCTCGCTAGTTCGTCCGAGCGAGACGCCCCCGGGCAGCGCTACGCACTTGCTGGCTGCTAAGCAAGATAATTCTGGTCATTGGAGTCAATCTCTGAATTAAATTTATATACTCGGTGGAATCCAACCGGTGTGTAGTTTTTCAAGACGTTCAGCAATTTTCAAGGCTGTTGTATCTTTCCAAGGACGCGCCGCGATTTGAACTCCTATAGGAAGTCCTTCAGAAGAAGTTCCGCATCTTACAGATACAGTAGGCCATCCGGTAAGATTATGAGCCATGGCATAGGAAAAATCGCCAATTTCCTTGATGCCAATACCATGCTGCTTGGCCACTTTTGGAAAAACTGGACTGATTAAAACATCATAATTTTTCATAAAACAAAGCATTTCCGTACGAAACCGATCAATTTCAATTAACCTATTGCGCAATTCTGCTACAGAAAATTCAGATTGTTCTGCCTGGCGAACAAACTCTTTAAGTTCCCAAGACAACTCATGCATACCAAGATTATGCAATAATTGCTTAAATTCTTTGCCTTTATCTCCTCCAAGAAAAAGATCCCAATGAAGTTTAAATGACTGACTGATACAGGCAGGGCGATCTTCTACAACTAAAGCGACATCTTGCTTGATGGAAAGAGCCGCTCCCTTGACGGCTTCTTGGATTTGCTTGTCAACTGGCGTAAAGCCGTTTTCAGTAAAATATGCTACCCGAAGATCGGCGAGTGGGGGTGAATCTTGAATTTTGACAGGAATGGTATAAGGGTTGTATCCATCCGGACCTGCAATCACAGAAAGTCCCAATAAAAGATCTTTTACAGAACGGGCCATAGGACCAAAAGTAATCATAGGACCAATTATTCCTGGGAAATCACCTCCAATAGAGCCCGTTGGAGGGACGAGACCGTGTGTTGGTTTCAATCCAGCAATACCTGTGCAATGACAAGGTTGGACAATGCTACCGCCACCATCAGAGCCAATAGCAAGAGGAACGCCCCCTGCTGCAACTAATGCGGAAGAACCCCCGCTACTTCCGCCTGAAGTTCTGTCAAGATTGTAGGGATTATTGGTTCGTCCATAAATAAGATTATCTGAATCTCCTCCGCGGCACATTTCTGGAACATTAGTTAATCCCAAAACAATAGCGCCTTCCATTTTTAACCGAGCAACAAGTGTAGCATCTTCTAATGCTATCCCGTCTTTAAAATATCCTGAACTTCCTGCTGAACAAATAAGCCCTTTTACCTTCAGAGCATCCTTAACAGCCACGGGAAGGCCTGATAGTTTTTTAAGGGGTTTGTTAAGAGAGATATGGTTATCAATCTCTCGAGCTTGCTTAATGCATTCGTCGGGATCAGTTCGTTGGGTGAGAGCATTGATAACAGGATTGATTTTCTCAATCCGGTTTAAGTGAGCTCGCATTACTTCTTCCGCAGAGAGTTTTTTGTTTTTAATTAACTCAAGGAGTTGTGTAGCTGTTAAATAATAAACGGAATCCATGCGATCCTTTCTGCATTACCTAAGTTTTTTTATTTACCATGGAAAAGATCGTAGAAGCAACATAAGTTTAAAGAGAATCGTCCATGAAAAAGATTATGACTGAGATGGAACGACAATAATTTCAGAAAATGTTTGTTGGTAGGTGATCAAGACAGGACTCTTTTCTGACGGGGTCAAAACCGCCTCTTAGAGCAGGCCAATAGTTTGGCTTTCGTGCCGATTCAACGTGAAGGGAGATGTTTTTTGCTTCGAAAAACCTCCCGAACCGGAAA
>JBEHXF010000071.1:0-6758 GCA_048498835.1 Chlamydiota bacterium
ACAGTCGAAGAGTATTTCGATTGGGCGCTTCTTCTCAACACCCGTCTCATCGCCTGCGGTCCTGTAGCGGAAGTCTTTCATAAAGACCACTTGAGCCAAGCATTTGGCAAATCGGCTCCTCTTTTTGAAGAGGCAGCTAGCCTCTCAGCGAAAAGTCGATTAGGCCTATGATGTTCCTCGATTACTTCACCGACCCAATTCTCCGAGCGCCCACCATCGGCTGCATGTTGATGTGTATCGCTGCCTCGCTGATGGGAGTGATTCTCTTTTTACAGAAAAGACTCCTGGTTGGGGAATCGATTTCTCACGCCGCTTATCCCGGTGCGGTGATTGGAATTGGCATTCTCGCTCTCTTCGGGCCGAGCTACGAAGGCTACTCTTTTCTCGCTGTCTTAGCAGGCGCATTTGTCTCTTCTTGGATCGGACTTAAATTGATTGAACGTCTCGAAAGGAAGAAAAAAATCCAGAGCGATGCAGCTCTCTGTTTTACTCTCTCTGTGTTCTTCGGTTTTGGTATTCTTTGCGCGAGCTATTTACAGGGAGCGAGTCCGATGTGGATCAGCCAGGTGCAAATGCTCCTTTTTGGACAGGCTGCGACGCTCGTTGATAGCCACATCGCGATTTACGGGGCTCTCGCTCTTGGATGCACCCTTTTTCTCCTCCTCGCTTTTCGCCCCGTCCAGGCTCTTTTATTCGATCGAAACTATGCTAAATCGATCGGCATCCGCTCCCGTTCCATTGAGCGAGCCCTCTTTTTGCTCCTCCTTTTCTCCATTGTTGTTGGGATTCGCAGTGTGGGCGTTATTCTGATGTCTGGGATGCTGATTGCGCCGGCTATTGCCGCTCGCCAATGCTCCAATCGGCTAAAAACGATCTTCTTCATCGCTGCTACAATCGGAGCAATTAGCGGCTGGCTCGGGAATGTTCTTTCTGTTGAAGCGGCGCTTCGCTATGACGTTCAGTTGCCTACCGGTCCAACGATTGTCTTAGTCAGCAGTTTATTTGCCATTGTCTCTTTGTTATTTTCTCCCAAAAGAGGGATGCTCTTCCGCCTCTACCGCGTCGCCTCTTTCCGCGTCCGCTGCTTGGAGGAAAATATTTTGAAGGGCATCTGGAAAAAAGGGGAGATGCAATGGAGCGAACTCAAGCGTCTTTATCCGACGATGCTCCGTTTTGTTCTCCATCGACTTAGTAGGCATGGGTGGATCGCGCAGAAAGGGGAGGCTGTTCGACTCACCAGCGATGGTCAAGAAAGGGCCGCGCAAATCGTTCGACTCCACCGCTTATGGGAACTCTATTTGACCGAGCAACTCGGATTAACTGCAGAGCGAGTGCACCGCAGCGCGGAAGAGATGGAACACATCCTTACTCCTGAACTCGAAGAGCGGCTGACCCACCTTCTCTCCGACCCGAAAAAAGATCCGCATCAACAGCCAATCCCGCAGAAAAAGGTGGGGCTATGAATCCCTACACAGGCGCCGGCTTCTTTGATTTCTTCTCAATCCTCTTCTCGCGTCTATTTATGCAGCCACTTGTAGCTGACGAAATCCAGCTCGCCGTCCTCGTCTCCTCCGCAATCGCTTGTGGGGTCCTCGGGCCATTTCTCATCCTCAAGCGGATGACCATGTTTGCCAATTCTTTGTCTCATACTTCGCTTCTTGGAGTCGTTGGAGCTTTTCTCCTCGGATCGAGTTTGTGGGGAAGTGGTTGGGCCGATCTATCGACTCTGCTGATCGGTGCACTTTTTTCCGCCATTCTTACGGCGGGACTTACAGAGGCGGTGGCGCGCTACTTTAAATTGCAACAAGATGCCAGCATCGGTCTCGTTTTCACTACGCTTTTCGCCATCGGCGTGATTCTCGTCACTCTCTTTACGCGCAATGCCCATATTAGCTCAGAATCGGTGATGGGAAATCCCGATGCACTTCAACTTTCAGATTTAAAATTAACCGGTTCCATTGCACTTTTAAATGTCTGTGCGATCGTCTTTCTCTACCGCAAACTTCTCCTGACAGCCTTTGATTCTTCTTTTGCACGCACTATTGGCTCTCCGACGGCACTTCTTCGCGCCATCCTCTTTCTCCTCACTTCAGCCACGGCGATCGGCGCCTTCCGCGCCATTGGCGTGATTGTCGTACTAGCTCTTTTAGTAGGGCCCTATCTGACAGCGCGGCTTTTCTGCCATCGCCTGACACATCTTCTTTTCCTCACGCCGACGATCGGCGCTCTCTGCTGTCTAGTTAGCGTAGCCCTATCGCGCGCGATTTTATCCTATGCCGATTTCCCCCTCTCGACGGGTGGTCTGGTAGCGACCGTGATCGGTCTCGTCTTCGGCGCAGCTTGCCTGATCAAAAACCAAACCAAAAAACTCGCCAAGATTTAATACCTAATCGGGCATGGGCACGGGCACGTACACGGGCACGACCGCTTCGCGTTTATCGGGGCTAGCTAATTAATCTCTTCACACGAGACGGGGGGTTCTGCTAATATTAAGGGCAATTTAAAGGAATCGCTCATGGTGATCAGCATTCTATACGCCCTTCTCGCTATCATCGGCCTGGGATTTTTAGTTTTTATCCATGAACTCGGCCACTACCTTGTCGCCCGTCGACAAGGGATGAAAGTCGAAGCTTTCTCTATCGGCTTCGGCAAACCCTTATACTCCTGGGAACACGATGGGGTGAAGTGGCAACTTTGCTGGCTCCCATTCGGCGGCTATGTTCGCATCGCCGGCATGCAAAAAGAGGGGAATCTCGAACCTCATGAAATCCCCGATGGTTTCTATGGAAAAACGCCCTGGCAGCGAATCAAAGTCGCTCTCGCGGGTCCGCTTGTCAATATCGCATTTGCACTCCTTGCTTTTTCTCTCTTATGGGCACTCGGCGGTCGGGCAAAGCCATTTTCCGATTTCACTCACCGAATCGGTTGGGTCGACCCACAATCGGCTCTCTATGAAAAAGGGGTACGGCCAGGCGACGTCATTCAGCAGTATGATGGTCGTTCGTTCAATGGCTTCAAAGACCTGCTCGTCGCATCGGTGATGAATGAAAAAGAGACGAGTATCAGCGGCTATCAGCTCGACTATTTAACGGGTCAAAAATTCTCTTTCAATTACACTCTTGAAACTTATGAAGATCCTCGCAGCATGAAGGATCGGTTCCAGACAATTGGCGTTTTATCGCCCGCTCGCTATCTGATTTACGACGGAGAGATACCCGCCGGTTCGCCGATGCTGGGCAGTGGCATCGAAAAAGGGGATCGCGTTCTTTGGGCTGATGGAGATCTGGTTTTCTCCTCGCAACAGCTCAGCTCAATCGTCAATGAATCGACCGTTTTATTGACAGTGCAGCGAGGCGCAGAGATTTTTCAGACGAAAGTTCCGCGCGTTCACATTGATGACTTGAAAATGACCTCCTCGGAAAGGGGAGAGGTGAGTGATTGGCAGCATGAAGCGGGTATAAAAGGGCGCGTACAAGATCTCGCTTTTATTCCCTACAATGTGACTCAAAACTGTTTGGTTGAGAGTCGGATCGAATTCATTGATGAAGCCGATCAAACGCGCACCTTCGGTTATTGCCAAAGATGTGCCTACTTCAATCCATTAGAAGAGGGCGACCGGATTTTAGCCGTAGATGGAGATCGAGTTCACAACTCCTACGATCTGCTCCAGCAACTTCAAATTCGACGCGTTCTCTTGATTGTGCAGCGAGATCCCGCTCTATCTAATCGCATCCTATGGACACAAGCAGATCAGAGTTTTGAAGAGATCGATCCGGTTGATTTAAAGAAAATCGCCTCTTCTATCGGGACAGATGCACCGGTTACCTCTGCCGGCAATCTTCATCTGCTCAGACCTGTAACGCCAAAGTCTCTTCTCCAATTCGATCTCACGGCCGAGCAAAAGGCGGCGATTGCGCAAGAACTTGCGGAGTCGAGAAAAGAGATTGAAGAGATCAAAGATCCAAACCGGCGCGATGTAGCTCTGAAAAATCTGGAGAGCAGCCAGCACAAATTGATGCTCGGCTTGCCGATGAAAGATCGCGAAGTGATTTACAATCCAAGTCCAGTCGAACAATTCGTGAACGTTGTCCAAGACACCTGGCGCACTCTTGCTGGCCTTTTCAGCGGTTCTCTCAGTCCAAAATATGTGAGTGGACCTGTTGGAATCGTCCATGTCGTCCACAAAAGCTGGTCGCTCGGTGGAAAAGAAGCGCTCTTTTGGATGGCCGTCATCAGCCTCAATCTCGGCTTAGTGAATCTCCTTCCAATTCCGGTTCTGGACGGGGGCCATATCTGTTTTTCTATTGTGGAGATGTTTACGAAAAAGCCGATCAAAGCCAAGACAATGGAAAAGCTCATCCTTCCATTCATCGGTTTATTGATCACATTTTTTCTCTTTGTGACCTATCAAGACGTCACCCGTCTCTTCAGTAAATTTTTCTAGTTCAAATTTTTAATCCTTGCTAAGATCCCTCTTTTTTTTAAGGGGGATCGTATGTTTCATTGGGCTTTATTGCTCTTACCCTGCTTTCTTTTTTCAAACGCACTAGAAAGGCTGAATGGTCTTACTCTAGAAGAAAAAGTAGGCCAGCTCTTCATCGCTCCCATCTGTCCCCAGCGAGGTGAAGATCATTGGCAAGATTGGAATAAGCTCATTCACGATCTCCACATTGGCAACGCCATTGTCAAGCACGCGGATCCCGAGACACAAATTACAGCCCTCAACCGCCTCCAATCGCTCTCCCGCATCCCTCTCCTCATCACCGCAGATGCCGAGTGGGGCCTCGCCATGCGCATGTCGAATACGATCGCATTTCCTCGCAACATGACGCTCGGCGCTATCCAAGATCTCTCTCTTCTTGAAACACTCGGTGAAGAAATCGGACGAGAGGCGCGGCTCGTCGGCATTCACATGAATCTCGCCCCAGTGATCGACGTAAATAACAACCCTCTCAATCCGATCATTCACATGCGCTCCTTTGGCGAAAATCCTCAAGAGGTCGCCCGCCGCGCTCATGCCATCATGACCGGTTTTCAAAAAAGCAATCTTCTCGCCTGCGCCAAGCACTTTCCCGGACATGGCGATACAGGCATCGATTCACACTTTGCTCTTCCACTCATCAGCGGCTCTCTCTCTCGCCTTGAAACAATTGAACTACCTCCTTTTCAAGAGGCGATCAAAGCAGATATTGCAGCCATCATGACGGCCCACATCTTGGTCCCAGCGCTTGATCCCAACCTACCCGCGACCCTCTCTCTTCCCATTCTCACCAATCTTCTCCGCAACCAACTCCATTTCCGTGGCCTCATCATCACCGACGCGCTCAATATGAAATCGCTCTCCGATCGCTACTCTCCTGAAGAGATAGCGCTGCGCGCCCGTGCCGCCGGCGCCGACCTCCTCCTTTATGGCGACCACATCTTCTCGGCAGTGGACCATCTTCTCAAGGACTGGATTCCCCGTGCCTACCACTCGCTCTTAAAAGCCTACCAAGACAAAATGCTGCCCATTGACAAGCTCAATGAGAGCGTTCTACGTATTTTAACAACCAAAGAAAAACTCGGTCTCTTTGAAGCAAAGACCCTAGATCTCAACCCCTCTCTCCATACCCCAAAAGCCCTCGCTCTTAAGCAGCGGCTTTTCCAAGAGGCGATCACACAAGTGGGCCCCTCTTTTACTCTCGATCCAGAAGCCACCCATCTCTCTTTTATTGCGTCGAATGTAACATTCCCGGCGATGCCAGAGGCCAAGCAGATCGTCCTCTCTCTCCGAGACCTAAACCCCCGCGCCGAACGCTACGGCCTTTCTTTGCCACTGATTGACTATTTGAAAGATCTGTCCAATCATTCTCAGCTTCTGATTTGCCTTTTTGGCACTCCTTACGCCCTCTCACTTCTTCCATCTAACGCCACCATCCTCGTCGCTTTTGAGGACGACCCGATGGCCACCGAAGCAGTTCTACAGATCTTACATGGAAATGCACAAGCTAAAGGCCGCCTCCCTGTTAGAGCAGCAGTCTCTCCCAATTAATCTTTGCTTTCAAAGAGGACGGAATCGAAGCGGTTCATAATCTTTATTACCTCTCTTAAATTACCTTAAGGTGTGGCCTTACTTAACACGTTCCACGCCTCCAGATATTCAGGAGGATCTAAGAGCGACGCTTCTTGCTCTTGAGTAGGGCGATATTTCTCAAGCTCTTCCTCTAATTTGGCATCAAATGAAAGAGGCCCGTTTTTTATTTCTTGGTAAAGATCCTGTTCTATTTTCGCAAGAAGCGGGGAGTTTCCGCTTGCTTGTTTGAATTCATCGGCTAAAGTTTTGCAAACTTCCAGCTCTCTTTTCGTCTTTTTAGAGCCATTTATTAAATGTTGTAGAATGGTATTTGCCGCACCCTCAATTTTTCTTATCTCATCCTCTGATGGTGAGGAATAGGAGCTGGCAAAATCTCTTGGCGATAAGTGTTTAGACTGTAATTCCACTGTCTGAAAAAACACGTCGAGGGTTAAGTGCAAATAAAAAAAAGTGCGATAGGCAAATGTAGTCTGAGCTACAATATTTGCTTTTTCTGCTTCTGTAGCAACCCTCATGAACGCAGTGGAAGCGCTGAAAGTAGATTGGAGCCAGAAAATGATTTTAAGGTTGGTCTGAGGTTCTCTCTTACCGTTTTTCTTGATAAAATCTACCATCTCTTTCTTGAAAGCGTCTAATCGCATGGGCTGAATTTGCCCATTAGGATCTGTGATTTTGACCATTTCTG
>JBEHXF010000072.1:0-6508 GCA_048498835.1 Chlamydiota bacterium
GGAATATCGATGATGATCCGCTCTAAAACCGCTTCGATATTGATCCCTGTTTTCGCCGAAATGAGAACCGCGTTAGAGGCATCGAGGCCGATGACCTCTTCAATCTGTTTTTTCACTGCATCGGGATCGGCTGCAGGGAGGTCGATTTTATTGATGACCGGAAGGATTTCGAGATTGCGAGCGATCGCTAGGTGGACGTTGGCGAGCGTTTGCGCTTGGACGCCTTGCACTGAATCGACAACGAGAAGCGCCCCTTCACAGGCAGCTAGAGATCGGGAGACTTCGTAGGCGAAGTCAACGTGGCCGGGAGTGTCGATCAAATTGTATTGGTAAATCTGGCCATCTTTGGCCTTATAGAGCATCGTTACAGGACGGGCTTTAATCGTAATGCCCCGTTCCCTTTCCAAATCCATATTATCGAGAAATTGCTCTTGCATGAGCCGCTGCTCCACCGTGTGGGTCAGCTCCAGTAATCGATCGGCCAGAGTCGATTTTCCGTGGTCAATGTGAGCGATGATTGAGAAGTTTCGAATGAATTTGGGATTGTATGTAAATGTCATGGTCGATCCATTTTATTTCATCGCCTAGATCTTTGCAAGTCAGCGGATAAAGAGAAAGGTGACAAGAAAATATTGTAATTTTTGACCCCTTACTTTAAGGTATCTTAACTCAATGGCAGATAAATTTTTCATTATGGCTAAAATCACTGGTACTGGATCTGTGAGCGACTTCTACGATGAAGAAAAAGGGCGCCAGACCACTAAAAAAGAGAAGCAAAAACCGACGAATCGGAAGGTGCAAGGGGTGGTTCTATCTAAGATCCCACAAACCCTGCCGAGCAATCTGTTAGCGGCAGCGACCTCGCCTCATCTCGTCATGGATTTGATTTCCGACATGGCGCTTCCAACCTTGGAAGAAGGGGAGTGGATTGGAAGTCAGGCGACAGAGAAAAAGGATAGCATAAAAAAAGAAAAGGGTAAGACGATTCCGATCGGGTTGCGTACCTGTCCCGAGATGAGCTTGCTCAATTCACTGATGCAACTCATCCTGTTTATTCCTGGATTTCGAGAACTATTTGCTTTTGTACCCCGCAGTTTTCAGCCTCTAGCGAATTTTTTAGAGCAATACCAGATCGATCAAGCAACGGGATGTTCTATTTCGAAAGCTTCTCCCCAGAGCCTCCTTCGGTGTCTTCGCGCGAAGCTTCCGGCGCACTTATTTAGATTCCCTACTAAAATCGATATTCCCGAATTTCTTCTCAGTTTAACGAAAGCTGCTTTTCCACAATTGGGTACATTGCTGAATCATTCTGACTCGATTGCGCTCCATTCAGATTGGTACATGTATTGGGATGTCTCTTTGCCATTTTGTTATGTGGCCAACCAACATTTAAGTAGAGAGGGGAAGCGGCTACTTCGCCCCGCGGAGTTTCTCGTTGCTCTGAAAAACAAGTCGGAAAAAACGATTTGCCAACTGGTCAAACGCCAATATTTTACTCCACACGATCAGCAATGTTACGATCTCGACGGGTTTATCGAGTACCGACCCGATGGTGGGGCTTTGGGCCATTACATCGCTTATTTAAAAATCGATGGGATTTGGTATCAATGTGATGATGAGCGAATCATCACTCTTCGCTCTACCAATTTAAATGTTCCGCTCCATCGGAGCATTCTTCTTCACTATAAAAAGGTCAATCTTCGCCATTCAGCCTGGTGCTCGTTTCAATGATTACCAAGCGCTGCGCCAAAAATAAGGCCACCTAACATCGCAAGACTCACTGCTATGCGGGCAAAGTGTTTGGCTCTATCTCTCAATCTTGATTCTTCATTTGAGCGATTTTGTTCTGGTAGAAGTGCTTGATGACCGTTTCTGCATTGGGGACAACCGTTGATTGTTGAACGATCGCATATAAGGTGAATGTCATGCTGTTTCAAGGCGCAAAAAGATTTGGTCGCTTGGGTTGCTTCTATCGCTTCAAGACAGATAGCGCAGATTCTTTCATCTTCTGAAGAAAGGGGAGAGATGGGAATTTGGGTATCGGAAAAGGAGTGAACGGATGAGATCATTGAAACCTCCACTTTTAACCAAAAAAAAGCCCGAAGTTCGTGAGAACTCCGGGCTTATTTGCCTTAAGCTTGAAGAGTGTTAACTCTTAGCTAGAAGCTTGGCTAGTCACAGCGACTTTCGCCATAGCAGGCTCGCTGACGCCAGTGGCTTTGAGCTCGGCTTCTCTTTCTTTCTGTGCAGTCAAGGCAACGAATCGCTTGTTGAGCGAACGAGCTGCCATGATCCAAGCTGCGATGATTGCAAAGAGAATCGCCGCAATGTATGGCGTAGTTGCTGCAAGAGAGCCAAGGCTGACGATCAGAACTTGCTGGATGACAGAGCCACCCGCTTTTCCAAGTCGTGCACCTACGACGTCAATCGCTGCTTTACCTTTTACCTTCGACTCTTGGTCGAGAGGAATATAGGCCATCTCTTTGGTTGGGTCGAAGAGCGAGTACTTCGCAGACTTACTGATGAAGTTCTGCGCTGTACCGAATACGACAGCCAACATGAGAGGAGTTGTTCCCATCATTGCGATGAAGCCCGAGAGAGCGTCGCGGAAGATGACAGAAGCAAAGAAGCCTACACCTGTGATCAAGAGAACGACAGGAGTGATCAAAGCGCCAACGCCCCAGCCGAATCTGCGGATGACGTTACCACCGACAAAGAGCATCATCAAGATGGTCGCTGTCGCAGTCATCATGGAGAAACCGCCCATGAAGTTTTGGTAATCGATCGCATTTGGGTACTGGAGTTTGAGCTGACCTTTCCAGGTTACTTCAACGAGGTTGATCGCAATACCGTAGCCGATGACGAGGATCGCCAAGCAGCCGATGTAAGGAGATCGAGCGAGTGTGACAAAGCTGTCTTTGAGAGAGAGTTTTGGTTTCTCTTTCTTCGCTTTCTTCACTTCACTAGGATCGTAGAATCGCGGATCTGTCAGAACGTTTTTATCGATCCACCAGTAGATGGCGATAACGCAAGCTGCAGCGACGACAACGGCGCCTAATGTGTAGTTCAGAGTTACGCCCCAAGCGTCGACATTGCTTGGAAGTGTATCGCGGAGGCCGGCGAATTTCTTGATCAAGATCCCAGAGGGATACATGGCTAAGTTAGCGCCCAAGCCGAATAGTGCGTAGAATCTCTTAGACTCGCCTACTTTTGTGATATCGTTTGCAAAGCCCCAGAACAAGAGGGAGATCGCAACGCTACCCCAGAGTTCCGACATGATGTAGAACAGGGAGTAAGTCCAGTTTTTGAAGATAGCGATCAAGCCAGCGAAACCTGCTGGAAGGATAGCTTGCATCTTGTCTGCGAGTTCTGTTGGGTGGAGCGTATCGCGGTAAGGATAGAGCACCAATGGGAACAGAGCAAAAAAGAGACCAAAGAAAGCAATCGTACTCATAAAGAGTTTTTGCTTGCTCATGATGTTACTCAGTTTTGAGTAAACGATCATGAAGATGATAGCAAAGGGAAGAACGCCCCATACTTTCAAGAAAGGAATCGCCTCTGCACCCGAGCTGGTTACGATAAGGGAGTCTTTCGTATCTCTTAGAATCGTGTAGTTAAAGTTGATAAAGAAGAACAAAAAGAACATAGGGAGGAGCTTTTTGAGCTCAAAGCTGTGGACTGGCCAAAAGAAGGACCGCCACTTCCCAAATTCCTTTACTTGGGTCTGCGACATCTGTTTATTCCTCAGAAAAGTTCATAATGTTTTAAACAAAAAACGCTTTGCTTAACCAACCTAACATCATAAAGCATCTATCTTTAAATGCAAGCCTAAATCTCCGCCTTTTCCAATTTATTCTCCTCTTTTTTATCTCTCTTTCTTTAATCATAAGTTATTGATTTTCAGTTATCAATGACTCAGAAAAAGGTGATTTGGGGGTGGAGGCACCTAAAAAAATGGCCCTCGAGATTCTAGAGATCGCGAGGGCCAAAGAACAAGGAGGAAAAAAACTAAATTTTTAGTTAGCAGAACCTGCAGTTGCTAGGTCCATGGATGCCGCTAACTGATGAGCTTGAACAGCTTCTGTGTAGCTCGTCCAGAGTTCTTGCTCGATTTTGTTGTGGCGGATCGCTTGGATGAGCTCACGTTTGCACGTAGCGAGAGATTTGCGTGGGCTCAAGATCGTGATGATTTCTTTGTCGCCAGCAAGACGGGCGATGTTCAACATTCTCTCTAGCTGAGTGCGTGTGAAGTTGAGGTGGTCGCGGCGTTTGCGAGAGCCTCTTGCAGCTCTTTGTTTTGGAGCTACGATACCAGGCTTGTCGGAGTTAAGAACAAATTTTTCAATGATTGAAGAAAGTTCTTGTGGTTGCTTGCTTTTCATTTTGCGGAGGGTGAAATGGTGCATGTATCCGCCCGATTTCATTGGAAGGTATTTGCACAATTCGTTTTCTTTCTTAGCGCCAATTTTTTTAATTGCTTTAGCGATGATTTCTTCTACGTTGGTCGTTTTAGCTTTAGTGTCCATTCGCTTATCCTTTTCCAGATTCGAAAGAATCCCTTCAGTTCATTAAAGAATCAGATTAGATTTATCTAATTCAAATTTTATTTGCAACTGTTTCTCTTGATTTTTGAGCAGTCTCAAATTTCCTTGAGAAATTGCATTTATTATCCGCGATTATATAAGTGGAGTTATTTTTGTGCAAGAAAATGAGATTTTTCTTTTTTTCATTTATCTAAGAACCTAATCTAGGTGCACAGTAGTTATATTGAGCTTTTCGGGGATGTTTATACTATGAGTTTGATAAAAAAAATTGTCTTGGCAATCTTTTGTTTAATCCCGCTCCTTTTCGCCTCTTGCCAGAAATCTAAAACTAAAATTGAATCGACTGACAAGAAAAAAGTTTTATCTACAATTGCCCAAATCGGTGACCTAGTCACGGAAATTGGGGGCGAGCGAGTCGAAAGTCGCGTCTTAGTTCGCGGCGAACTCAATCCGCATAGTTATGAACTCGTGAAAGGGGACGACGAAAAGATCCAAGCAGCCGACCTGGTCCTTTATAATGGGTTGGGCCTGGAACACGGAGCGAGCGTATCGGCCATGCTCGCCTCTCACCCCAATACCCTGGCAGTCGGGGAAAAAATTCAGCAGCTTCGCCCCGATCGCATTCTCATCAAAGAATCTCTTGTCGATCCCCATATTTGGATGGATGTCTCTCTTTGGAAAGAATCGGTGGACCCCATCGCCCAAAAACTCTCCGCCATCGACCCAGAAGGGGAAGGTTACTATCTAGCTCGTGCAGAAGCGGTGAAACAGAAAATGGAAGCAACACACCGCGACATCTATGCAACTCTGCAAGCCATCCCTTCTCATAAACGCTTTCTCGTAACGAGCCATGATGCCTTCAACTACTTTACCCGCACCTATCTCGCAGACCCGGGTGAGCTCGACTGGCAAAAACGTTTTGCAGCTCCGGAAGGACTTGCGCCAGACGGACAGCTCAATCCGCTCGATCTCCAAAAGATTGTCGATCATCTCAGTCGCTACAAAATCGAAGTTCTCTTTCCTGAGTCTAATGTGAGCCGCGATTCCATCCGTAAAATAGCCGCAGCAGGCAAACAAAAAGGGCTCGACCTTCGCATTTGCCAAGAAGCGCTCTATGGAGATGCAATGCAGGGGACTTATTTAGAAGCGATGCGCCATAATGCTCAAGCGATTGCTGATCATTTGGAGAAGCCATGAATCCATCGATCCAAGTAGAAAACCTCTTTGTCAATTATGAGCGAACAACCGTTCTCTGGGATGTCTCTTTTTCTTTACCGGCCGGCGCTCTCATCGGCGTTGTCGGGCCGAACGGAGCGGGTAAGAGCACTCTCTTGAAAGCAGCTCTCGGCTTGGTTAAGCCCCTCTCCGGCCAAATTAATTTATTCAACGCTAAAATAGCCTACGTGCCGCAGCGCGAAACGGTCGATTGGGATTTTCCCATCACAGCCATCGAAGTGGTTCTCATGGGGCGCTATGGCCGACTTGGCTGGTTTCGCAAATTGAGAAAAGCGGACCGCGAAGCGGCGGCGCAAGCTCTCGAACTGGTCGGCATGAGCGAATTTGCTCAGCGGCAAATCGGTGAGCTTTCTGGCGGTCAACAGCAACGTCTCTTCATCGCTCGCGCCCTCGTTCAAAACCCCGATCTCTTTTTCCTCGATGAACCGTTTGCCGGAGTCGATCTAGCAACCGAGAAAGCCATCGTGAAACTCCTTAAATCGCTCCGCGATCAGGGAAAAACGATCGTTGTTGTCCACCACGATCTTCCAACAGTCGAAGAGTATTTCGATTGGGCGCTTCTTCTCAACACCCGTCTCATCGCCTGCGGTCCTGTAGCGGAAGTCTTTCATAAAGACCACTTGAGCCACCTCGGCAGTGGCGTCGGCACCCTGGACCTGAGCCGGCTGCGTGTGGCGAAGGGACAGACGGTGAGCGCGGACGCCGAGGTCGGCGCGGGCCGGCTGAAG
>JBEHXF010000073.1:0-6408 GCA_048498835.1 Chlamydiota bacterium
GCTTTTGCGGCGATCCTGCCCGCACGCTTCGTGCGGATCTTTGTTATTCCTCTTCTTCTGGGGTCCAGGGGCATCCCCTGGCTCTGCGTCCTCTGCGCCTCTGCTTTCCTCTGCGTTAACTCTTTTCGGGGAGGTGTGGAGGGGGCTTCCCTCCACTTCGGTGGTTCCTTGCGAGTAGTGTCTAGGCGGAGGCGCTGGCTGCCTCGGCGCTTGATTGATAGGCTCTAGCGAGATAGCGAGCAGCCGGGGTTACCGCCCAACATCTCATTCTTCGCTGATCATCAATAGCTGGATCGATCATGCCAAGCATACATTCATGCCCATTTTCCCATTCCATTTGTCTGCGTAAATCGCTCCAAGCAAAGATCCCCTTGATTTGACGTAGAGTTCTCTGGCTGTAGTCCCGGATGGTTTCAGTGAGCTGTTGGAGATAGCTCGCCTGCGCTTGACTGTCTGCAGTAAAATCTGGCTCACCCCATTTGTGGACCATCGCATCGGAACCATACTCGGTAATGTAGACTTGATCTGTTAAGGCAAATGCATCATCGAGAATTTCATTCATTCCCTCTGCTTTCCACCGAGGGCCAAAACGCATGACCGTTCCGCCCGGCTCGCAAGTTGAGCCAAAACTAAAGAAGGGTAAGTTTTTGATCGAAGAAGGAAGTCCAGGATAGGTTTCTCCGTGGTTGAGTCCCATTTTGACCATCGGCTTGGGATAAGCTTGAACGCCGAGTCGCATGAGGAAGTGGCCTTGCGCATCAAACTCATCTTTCGGAATCTCAAACTGGATATTGGCCATGAACGGGAATTCAAAGGAAAAGCGGCCATCTTTGAAAAAGTTATAAACAGGAGTGAAGCCAAATTTCGTGAAAAAGTGGGCAAAGAGATTCTCAAGCCAGTTGCCAGTTGCCGTATCGAATTTCAACCATTGGTGCGTGACGCCAACTTTCTTGTCTGGATGGTGTTTTGCTACTTCTTGATGGAGCTTGCAATGTGCGATCAACATGTTTCTCGTCGCTATACCGGCCGCATGAACACGACTAGATAGTGAGCTTCCTTCGGGAAGATCGGTGGGATACACTTCACGGGTTTGCTGAAAAGCTTTCACGCCGAGCTCATTGAATGACCACCAGTCTTTCACATCTGGAAAAAGCTCCATCGCTTTTAGAGCAAATTGAACATAGAGATCGATGTTTTCGATTTTTTGGAAATTGCCCGCTTCATAAAACCACTCGGGAACAACAAAGTGGCTGAGTGTGATCGACGGAGTAATACCAGCTTCTGTGAGTTTTTGGATGAAGTTTCGGTAAACGGCGACAGCCTTCTCATCGATATGACCAGGTCTTGGCTCAATCACAGACCACTCTAGTGAGAAGCGGTGCGCCGTTACATTTTGGGTTTTTAGCATTTGAATATAGGCGGTTGGATCAGAGAGAACGTCTGTGAAGAAATTTTTATAATCAAAGCCGTTAGGGCAAAGAATATGGCCCGGTTTATCCATCCATTTATCCCAGTCGCACCGGCCTTGCATTTCGGGAGCAGCAGCCCATTTTGTGCCGATGCCGGAAGTTTGAAAAAG
This sequence comes from Chlamydiota bacterium, assembly GCA_048498835.1. Classification (GTDB taxonomy): domain Bacteria; phylum Chlamydiota; class Chlamydiia; order Chlamydiales; family SM23-39; genus CAITMJ01. The sequence goes on from JBEHXF010000073.1 coordinate 1,580, forward strand.
AGAGGTCGCGAAACCCCGCTGCTCTGGCGGCCAAACAACAGAAGGGGTAATGTCAGGAGTTTTTTGAATCGGGGTGATTTCTTTCTGACTCAGCCAATCATAAGCCAAAGTTAAAGGAGAAACTAGAAGAAGAGCAGTGAAAGCAAAGAAATTTTGGACATAATGAGCCACTTTTTCCAGCGTTTTGCACTCGATTCGGGTTAAGGCGCCCTGACTCCAGCGAATGATTTCAGGTGGAGGAAGCAAGCAACGTTCAAGACGGGCAAAAGTAGTCATAAATCACTCCTCAAATTAAATAGTGCAAGAGAATTGCACTTTTGAAGAAAGATTTCAATAAATATTATTGTTATTTTAACTAACATAACAGTATCATTTAAGGCATGATTAACTCAGAAAATTTAGATTCTACTGTAACTACTGAAGCACAGGTTAGTAATTATGGAACGATCTTCAAGATGTGGGCTCTACAGATCGCTTCCTATTTCAACGAGCCTGCATGCAAGGTGAGAGAATACTTTTATTCGCTGTATACTATTGGAGAAATAGGCCTGAAAAAAGCGATGACGGTCGCATTTTTGACATTCAGCATTCTCTTCAACGCTTTCTTGACTCCTTTGACCGCACCCGTTGGAATCGCCATCCGCGCTACGGTTGCTTCCGTCTCCTCTCAGCCCTTTATCTATCAAAAGCACGCTCTCGATGGAAAAATACTCTCTCAGAACCGCATTTTGACGATGGTCTCTCACAACGAATGTTATGTGACAGGAGGCTATTCGATCACCGACGGCCAAGTGACACCGCCAAGTAGAGAACGAATGGATGCCAACCTCCGTTTGATTCAGAATCTCAATCCCGATCTCATCTGTCTTTACGAGGTATCCGATATTGTAGATGCGAACTATCTCACCTCTCAGCTTCCCGAATATCCCTTCATCATTCCGGTTGCCGGTTTTCCCAGTTTTGGTCTCAGTTCGATGATGTACATCGCCAGTAAGTATGAAATTGTCGAAGATTCCATCGAATTCGTCCCTTTTGAGAAAGGGACCGAGCTTACTGGCCGGGCTCAACTTTCTGAAAAAGGCTATCTTTGTTTCGATCTAAAAAGCGGAGATTCCAACCAGCCTTTTGCGACTGTGATTTCCACCCATTTACAACATTCGGAAATTCCGGCTCGCCCAGAACAGGATGAGAAGCTCTCCCGAGCAGCCCAAATGAGGAAAATTGCACAGAAAATCGAGCAAAAAGTAACACAGGGACGCGATGTCATTTTCACTGGAGATCTCAATTTAGATGAGGCAGAGCTCAACGATTTCTTGCGACAGCACCAAATCGATTGGCTCAAGCGCGATTCAGCTATCGAAGGTGTTCCAACCTGGGGCGGTGATCAGTGGTGCGCAGAACTGATGGGCAAGACTGCCTCAGCCCCTCTCGTGCTTGATTATACGTTTGTAACAGGCAAAACAGCTTCTATTTCCACTCAAATCATCGATACCGGTTATTCTGGCGAAGAATTTCGCCCTGAAGCTACCTCTGATCATAATCTTCTATTTAGCACGATCAGCTTCGAAAAATAAAATAGACGGCGCCCGCTAAGCAGAGTCCCGCCCAGAGAAAATTAAGGGTAATGGGTTGACGCATGTAGAAGATCGCAAAAGGGACGAAAATGAGAAGAGTAATCGCTTCCTGCATCAACTTTAGTTGTTGAAGACTGTAGGTATTCGAAAGAAATCCAATCCGATTTCCCGGTACTTGGAAACAATATTCAAAAAACGCAATCCCCCAACTGATCAAAATCGCAATCCAAAGCGGTTTCGTGTTGAGCTCTTTGAGATGCGCATACCACGCAAAGGTCATGAAGAGATTGGACAGAGCTAGGAAAAGAATTGGGGTTATGTAATTCATAACCCCAAACCATACTCTTTATTTAGTTAAATAGAAAGCCAGCTGATGCAATAACGAGCGTTGCAAAGACCGGCGCCTTAATCGGTCGAATCCGATACAGACTATGTCCGATGTTCACAAGGCACAAGACGATGAGTCCTGGATAGAGAATCTCGAGGACTGGAGAGAGAACTTTCATAATCCCTGTGAATCCGAGATTCGCTACCGCTCCTGTCAAAATGAGTGTGAGGACAAGAGAAACAGCTGGTTTGATTTTTTCTTTGAAGATCTCTTTGCGCAAGTAATCGGCAAAAACATCCGCTACGGAAATTGCAGTGGTCAAGCAAGCCATGAAAACGGCAACTGTTGCAATAAAGCCGCCCACAGGTCCAAGGATCTTTACTGCAATTGCATGGAGCAAATCAACTGGAGCAATGTCCGAGCCGAGCGTCCAGCTATGATGAGCAGACAGCCAGCAGAGTCCGATGTAAGATGCCATGAGAAGTCCTGCTGCAATCAAACTTGCTTGAGTCATTCGTCGTCGGATTTGCGGTCCCTCTGTCTCTGGATTTAGGCCTCGAGACAGGTGTGGCATAATCACGGTTGCGAAAAGAAGGGCTCCAACTAAATCGAGTGTTTGGTAGCCACCTTTTAAGCCTTCTGAGAAGTGGAAAGCAGCTCCTTCTGTGGATGGCAATGCTTCGGGCGCATTGTACATCCCCACAAATACGAGAATACCGAGTGTGAGGAGGAGTACAGGTGTTAAGATGACACCGAGAAGATCGACAATCTTGCTTCTACGAACAGTCATTAAGAAGATCGCAAAGCAAATCAAGATGCTAAAAAGGCCGAGTGAAAGACCTGGAATATAAGGTTCTGTACTCGCATGCATCAGTGTGACAAGTCGCGGCATACAGCCGAGAGGCCCTTGACTCATAAAGAGAATGAAGAGTAGCGCTGCCGCAGGCCCTTTTCCTAGGCGCGCGAGAAAGGCTTTGAGATCGCCTCCGTAGAGCATCATGGCAATCAAACCTAAGAATGGGAAAGCCACTGCAGAAAGACCGAGTCCCAAGATGGCTGCTGTTGTTTCAGTCCCTGCCGCCTTACCAATTAAAATTGGAAATACTAGATTACCCGCTCCGAAAAACATGGAGAAAAGGGCTAGTCCAGTTGCGACAGTGGACACTTTAGGTTTGATTTGTTCGATAGTCATGTGTAGCTCCGTTCAGTTATGGAGGTTATCCTCTCCTCCGCCGGGCTTCTTTGGGTCTTTTGGTTTTTTGGGGTCTTTGGGAAGTTTTGGCGGAGGAAAGGGCTTTAGCAAGATGCGCAATTGCACATCACATACGCGCCCACGGAGTTGGTAGTGGTACCAAGACCGGCTCTATTACCGCACAAAGAGGTGTAGAGGGCGTTTGTCATGTTCATTTGCGTTTACTTACTAGCCCTTCCGCCAAACTTTTTGGTGGAAGTGTGCTTTTGGCCGATTATAATCCCTCAGACAAATTTAGGGCGAATGAAAAAAAGAAGACTGGAAAAAAAGATATTGCTACTATATTTCTGGGCTTGACCAGGAGCCTAAACAGGAGACTCAATGACTGAATCGACTTCTCGCATCCCGCTGTGGATTCACAACACCGTTGTGCCGTTACTTTTCATTGTCCTATGTCCACCGACGGTTTTTATTTTTTGGCATATCAACGTAGCTCTAAACGGCTCATTCTTAGCGTTTTGGAATATAGTTGTAGAAAATGGACTCTTCTCCACTGTATGGAGCATTTGGCAGCCGCTTTTCTTTGGATCTGCAACAGCGTGGAAAATTCTCGCCAGCTTCGCCGCTCTGCAACTCGTTCTAATGCGCGTTGTACCAGGTAAACCTTTTTTAGGACCGATCACGCCAAAAGGAAATATTCCCGTTTATAAGGCTAACGGTTTTGCTTGCTACTCGATCACAGTGGCCCTTTTTATTCTCGGATCGTTTGTCTTTCATTGGTTTTCTCCCACGATTATTTATGATCACCTGGGAGCCATGTTCGGAGCGCTCAATATTTTTAGCCTCTGTTTTTGCCTTTTTCTCTATTTCAAAGGAATATTTAAACCCTCTTCAACCGATCATGGATCGACTGGCAATCCCCTCTTTGACTTTTATTGGGGAACCGAACTTTATCCGCGTGTGATGGGCTGGGATCTCAAGCAATTCACCAATTGCCGATTTGGGATGATGAGCTGGGGCTTAATCCTCATTTCTTATGCTGCGAAGCAAAATCAGCTCTATGGACTTTCTGATTCCATGCTCATCGCCGTCGCGTTGCAATTGATCTATATTACGAAATTTTTCCTCTGGGAGACCGGGTATCTCCGCTCGCTCGATATCATGCACGATCGAGCTGGATTTTACATTTGCTGGGGTTGCCTCGTTTGGGTTCCTTGCATTTACACTTCTTCGACGCTTTACCTCGTTCACCATCCTATCCATCTCGGCGATACGCTAGCCACCGCCATCTTCCTCGCTGGCTCGGCTTCGATCATCATCAATTACCTCGCTGACCGGCAAAGACAAATCGTCCGCGCGAAAAACGGAGCTTGCTTGGTTTGGCGCCGTCCGCCCCACCTCATTCAAGCGGTCTACACCACTCAAACAGGTGAACCAAAACAAAGCCTTCTTCTCGCTTCAGGTTGGTGGGGCATTGCGCGTCACTTCCACTATGTTCCTGAAATTTTGGGAGCATTTTTCTGGAGCGTACCCGCGCTGTTTACAAACTTCATGCCCTATTTCTATGTCGTGTTTTTAACGATCTTGCTCCTCGATCGAGCATATCGGCATGATAAACGCTGCGCAGAGAAATATGGGGCATCCTGGGATCTTTACTGCCAACGAGTCCCCTATAAAATCATCCCCTACGTATTCTGAGAAAGGATTCACAGAGTTACATGCGTAACTCTGTGAT
>JBEHXF010000074.1:0-6245 GCA_048498835.1 Chlamydiota bacterium
GGCGTCCAGGCTGGGCGCCAGAGAGCGAGCTGAGAGAGGCTAGGGCCGATCGTCAGGGTGGGAAGGCCGAGATTTGAGGCGAGGTGGCCAGGACCTGAATCATTTCCAATGAGATAGCCCGATTCATAGAGGAAAGAGGCCAAAGCGGTGAGATTTGGAAAGAGGGGGCTTCCCCATTCTTCTGCCTCTGAGGGAGAGACAATAAACACGGGTTCATAACCCTCTTTCAGGAGCTGCTCTTTGAGTTCGAGAAAATTGGCCTTCGGCCAATTTTTGTCGACGCTCGTGCTTGTCGGGTGGATCGCAACTCTCTTTTTATAGCGGCGAAAGGAGAGATGAGGCGGCGGTACAAGTCCGTTGTCTTTTGTCGCTGCGATAGCGGGAAAAAGCGTTTGGCAGGCGAGGCGAATATTGTCAGCCATGCAGGAACTTCGCTGAAAAAGGAAGTCGAATTGAGGACGGAAGAGACCATGTTTAGAGACGAGATGGGCGCCGTAGAGTGTATAGACAGGTTTAGCGAGTGCGCGAATCTGTTTTGACTTCGGCGTATTGTCGTGCTGTAAAACGATTCCGTCAAAAGAGTCAAAGAGCGAATCGATTTGATCGAGTGGCGGTTGAGGAGTAAAACTAAACCCGGGGAACCACTCACTTAAATGGATGAGTGGATTGGAAAACACCGTCACAGCGTGGCCCATCTTGTTTAGATGAGAGGCGAAAATTTGCATCAGGAGGGCATCGCCGATGCCTGACGCGCACACGACAGCGAAGGTTTTCATTTATAATACGTTGGCTGAAACAAGATCAATTTAGCAGAGAGTGGATCTAGTTTCAGCTCAAAAAGAGAAGAATCGAAAAATTTCGATTCGGAACGCAGGGTAGAGAGGTTGATCGCCGATGTTTTAACATATTCAACAGCATCAAGCGTCTCTTGCGCAGCTGTTGGGCCAAAGTTAACGGCGAGCAGCGCTGGAAATCCGCTTCCGGCTAAACGATAGCGGAGAATGAGAACAGCTTTGCCCGTTGTGTCAGGCACATCGATCAGTTCCGCTCTTTCAATGGCGTAGTCGTGCCTAGGTCTGAGAATTGTTTTTAACTGATAGGCGAACGAGCCTGGATTTTTCATCTGCGCAGAAAGGCAAGGATAGAGCGATTTACAGTTGTATCCAATCAGATCGATCTGCTGTTGGTCTCGTGTCGCTCCCATCAATTCTTCCGCGCTCAAAGCGAAAGCGCCCGGCTGCCAGGCGAAGAATTTCGCGACGAGTAAATGGCTAGCGAGGACAATGTCCCGTCGCTTATCTAGATCTTCAAAAGACAAGGTAGAATCGCAGGCGCCGGCCCAAGTCGAAAGGGGCAATTGGTCGCCTGTCGGATCGCCGGTAAGACGCAGGAGATCGTCTTGTAGAAGCTTGCGGCGCAAAACTTCGCCGGTCATTTCCTGTTCATAATACTTGTATTTCTTGCGTGGATAGGCGAGGAACTCAGCCCAATCACAATCATCGCCACGGAAAGGCTGCACTGAATGAACGGTCACTTTAGGTTGAATCTCTTTTTCCAATAGGAGGCGATAGAGAATGCGGAGAACTTCGGCATCTTCTGCTACAAATGCGTGGAAGGTGGCAAGGGGAGTAAGATGGTCGTAAAAAAGATCGGCGCTCTGCTCTTTAAAAGCGAGGACACCACCCTTTACGTGAGCGGCTGTATAAGCGCCCATCTTCCGAATGGTCAGACTTAAGTCTTCTCGAGCACTTTCTGGTAAAGCCGGGTCGAGCTCCATGATTTTCTGGCCGAAACGGTAGATATTTTGAAGCGCATCGCCAGCCGCGAGCCTCTCGCTTGCAAAGGAGGGGCGGAGCCAGTCGAGGCGGGGGTATCCTTTCGCATCGCGCAAATAGATCCAGCGGCGTGATTTTCCGTCGACTCCGCTGATCGGTTCGGTCACGTTCCATTCGCTCTCTTTCACGTAGGTGAGATAGTCTTTCGGTACGTAACCCATTTTTTGCAGGTTTTGCAAGGTCATCCACGGAATGTTGACCGAAAACGAATTGGGTTGCACTTTGGGTAGGCTTGACCAATCTTTTGGATCGATCTCAACCATCGCGTAAAGACCTGGATAATCGCGGTAATTTTTAAGCGCTAAAGCAAAATCGGCTCCCTTGCCCGTTGAGCCGCCGATTAAAGTTCCCATCAAATGGATCCCGTGCTTCATCGCCATCGCTGCCAGCTGGGCGTATTCGGCTTCACTGCCCCATTTCGGATTGAGCTTTAAACTCAAATAAGCCCCATCTTCCGACTTGAGTCCTTTGAGTTCGACTGCTTGGATTCCTATTTCAGAGAGCTGCTCCCAGAGAGATTCTTTCGATAAGGTCGCCAGTGTCGATTCCTCATTTATTTTGACCGTATTGAGATCAATGGTAAACCAATTGGCGGCGAAAGAGAGGAGTTCATCGGTCTGGGGTTTTAAAGAGGGAGGTGCCGCTCGGGACATAACGGAAGTAAAACGCCTCGCAACCTCTTCAGCCTGAAAGAGCATCGTCTGTGATTCCAGATCGCCCTGGGCAAAGAGGCTTACAAGAGGGAGGAGGCTAAATAGGAGCGGTCTCATACCGCCTACATAGCTCCTCTTCTCGGCAATGTCAATCGCTTCTTCTCTTTGATTCGGGAAAGGTGTATACTTAGTTACCGATTCAGTACTTTTATATTTAATTGGAATAAAAACTAGGATTTAGCATGCCTACTCAATCTCTCTCTTTTCCAAGCGGCGCTTTTCAAAAACGATTAATTGATGCTTTACAACCCCATCTCGCTCAGTTTCGCTCTGAAAATAACGAGGGACAGGCGATCCTAAAAGCGCAAGATGCTATCCAAAATTCTACGGGCGCTCGCGTATCCCTTCATACCCTGGGAAGATGGTACGCTCTAGCTCGGGAACATAAAAGATTAACGGCCCGAAAAATTGTCCTTTCTACCGACGAACCATGAACGCACTGACTCCTTTTTTTGCCGCTCACAATGCGATTAGGGGTTATTCATCATCCCTAAAGACCTCCCATCCTTTACGTTCTTTTAAGAAGGCTGTAGAGACGTCTAATGCGGCGGTAAAAATTACTATTACAGATGAAGTTACTAAACTGTGGTTTGATCATCTCCACAGCCATAAGAATGTGACGCCCCAACAATTAGTCGAGCTCTATAAAAATTTAGAAACTCGTAACGTCCGAGTTCTTCCAAGTGCTCCCGTTTCTTGCCCGCCAATCTTTTCTTCAAGAGTTTCCGGCAGTGAAACGGAAGTTCTTGAGAGCAAATTACTCAATGAAGAAGACAAACAGTGGGTTGTAGACCAGCTCAAGGAATTTTTAAAACCAGTCTACTTAACCCAATATTCTATGTATGTGTCAAAAGTGAATGCCGATGCTTTTGACAAAGCTGTACGAAGGATTATAGATCGGTTTTATACCGAGGGAAAAACGCTGACTACGATTGGCGCAAGTATCAAAGATGTCTTGAACGTTTCTGTGAATCCAACTGTACTAGGTCAGATAAGAGACAATCCATCGCTTGATGAAAGTCCGCAAAAAAGTCTGAAACGGAAAACACCCCCTGTAAGATTGCCCCCGCTTTTTCCTCCGAAAAAAAAGAAATAAGAAACCATCCCTAAATTATCTAATTATTAAGTTAATGGGATAGTTTTGTAACTATTGATTGAGAAAATATATTTTATATATTATAATTTAATGAAATTAATTAAATGGTCTTATGTCCAATTATTTAGGTACAGATTTATCTAGAGCTGCTGAGATAGTTGTGAATTGCTCTAACCTCACATCAAGCCAGGACTTACAACAAAAGGTCTACCAGAGTTATAACTCTCGCTGCGAAAATCCTATTCAGCTGCCGAGTCAAATAGCTACGATTTGGTTTAATTATTTAAAAGATGTCCCAAAAACAGATTCAACAACATTAATAGATATTCTTAGGCCAATTTCTCGCGCATTTAATACATTTATTCGAAAGGAGTTTGAGGAATTCTCTCTTCCCCAAAAAGAGACGACCTATCGTGATTATATATCATCGTTTTCTGTTCAAAAAAAAATAAAATTCAATGAATCGATTAAAAATATTCTTGGCCTCTATCAACCTCTGGGTATTTCTTTGGAAAAGATTGAACGTGAGATACTATCGGCTACTCTGATATCTGTTTCATTTTCAACACTTCAGCGCTTGAATCAGTCACGGAAAGGCGTTCCGTCAGGTAACGCTGTTGGTTCGAAACGCCCCAATCACTCACCCTCTTTGTTGTCTACGCCGATCTCTTTCCAAGAACGAAATAATGCTTCATCGAACAGCCAACCAATAGTCTTTAGCTCGAAGCAACCGGTTGAAAGCGTTGATGAAACCATTATGCAGCTTGACTGCTCGTTGGCACCCGTTCAATCTTCTCACCAGAATATAGATTTTGCCAGTCCTCTAGAACAAAATGATAGTGATGTCATCATGCAGCCTGTTTCAGACTTGGGACAAAAACGAAAGTCTCCCGAGGAGATTGAGGATTCTTCTCAGCTTAAAAGAGCGCGGGTTCTCTCTAGCGAAGAGTTTCAAGGGGTCAACAATAGATCTGCTATTCGACAGTTTATTGAGCAAGACGGGTTTGAATATCGAAAAAATGCTAGGCCAGTACGCCGACTCGCTTTCAATTACGATCGGACTATGGGCGACTTACCTCGATCAAATTCTTCTACACAGGAAATTCCAGAAACAGATTTAGAGATCCGTTATCTCGAAGAGGAAGGCCGATGCGGCGTTTTTGCAAAAAGAGATATTCGCTGCAAAGAGGCGATTGGAGCTTATGCGGGAGAGCTCACTTATCAAGAAGACGTTTCGGAAGAAAACTGCTTTGTCTTGCCGTTAACCGATGAAATGGACGATTGGGCAATCGATGCTTCGAAATCAAGAAATCATACAGCGTACATTCGGCCTGCGCGCACACACGAAGAAGCGAATCTCAGGATAAGACAGGTTTATCAGCGATCGTTAAAAGTCCTGATGATAGCTAAGAAAGACATTCCCAAAGGGACAGAGCTTCGCTTTAGAAAAACAATCCATCGAACTTAAAAATAAGGTTAATAATGTTTCCTATTATTGGAAATCCTTCTCTCGCTGCACTACATGCAACAATGGTATTTCAGCAATCCGATTTAGATCGACATTCGGCGGATCTTTTTTGCAAAAAAATTTTTGAACTAAACGCTAATATGCAATTGCTTGTTCCAAGAGATGTTGGTCAACTTTGGCTACAACATTTAAATTCATATCCTGATGCGTCTGCCTCTGACTTAGTTGCAATGTACAATTTCAAGAATAGTAGGGAAATTGAAGTTGCGTCCCGTGCAACAGTCTTAGCTCCGAGTGGTATGTTGCAGGTTATTCCCATCCCAGCCATTGACGTACGGAATGAACGGCCAGATCTGACGAAGTTAATTCTAAAGGAATTTAACGATCTACCGAGGCCATCCAGATGGCCCATGTCATATGATGAATATAGGACAGAGAATAAATCTTCAGATCAGAAATTAATTCTCGAGGCAATTAAGAATATTGTAAAGTACTTTCGTTTTAAATATTCATTGCAAGAAATAAAGGAAGATCTTTTATCTTACGTTGGCATCGATATCTCATTTAACACTATTGATTCAATTGAATCCCATTTACCCCCGCCAAATGATCTTATTTCTATTGCAGCTCAACAAAAGCTAATTGATGACCTCGATCAAAAAATTAGGGAAGTTTTCCAGAATATTGCGTTGCCAAAAGAGAGAACAAGGTACGTCGATTATTTAAAGTCTAAAGATAAAGACTTCCCATCTACCTTTAAGCCTAAACTTGTAAAAGTTATGAACTCATCTCCACTCTTAAGGTCTAAATTCAAATTAAATCGAATTGCGGAAATAACAAATATACAAATTTCGCAAGCGGCTTGGGTATATATTAAGGACGGGAGGAACGCACCTGTAGACCGAAAGAGGAAAACTCCAGATGCTGCGACTTCAGATCTTCCCGATCGGTCGGTGAGACAACATAGACTCGTTTAAGATGGAAAAACATTCCTAAAGAAGGAAATATGAACATAAACTCTATTCATAACACTTTTTATGAAGCAGTTGGAATTGCTTTAGAAGAACCTAATTGTTCAATTGAGAAAGTTCGTCAGATCTATTCAGATTGTAAACGCATGTTCGATCGGGATC
>JBEHXF010000075.1:0-5554 GCA_048498835.1 Chlamydiota bacterium
CTCTTCCAGCAGGCGGCCACCTCGGGGATCGTATTACCGCGGAGCAGCGAATCGAGATAAGATAACAAAAGTCTATTGTAGCGCTTGATAAAAAAAATTCCCTCGTGAATTGAGCTGACGCTCAAGCGGGGGGCAGTTCCGACTTGACCGAAGGGCAAGGCGCAGGCGAAATTTGTTTCCTCAAGCCGTAGCGAGAATCTCGAACTCTTTGAATGGCTTGAAGGAAACGGATTTTGCCGAGAGTTTTTTGCGTAGCAAATGGGAACTGCTCTTCTTTTGGGGTGCGGGGCTTCCCCGCCTCTGTGGTTGTCTATCTCTGTGGTGAATTTTTATCCTGTCGCCGTTTCGGCGATCCTGCCCGGCGCTTCGCCGGATCCTTGTTATTTCTCTTCTTTTGGGCTTCGGGGCTTCCCCGCCTCTGTGGTGAATTTTTTTGACACCTTAGGAATGCCTCCTGTGTCTGTCATTAAGTCTTTCTTTTTAGGGGATATCTCTCTATCATCGGGTTAAACAAACCAACAATAGTTTATTGATGCCCCCGAAAAAACGGCGAAATCACTCCAAATCAAAACCTGGCTCTAAACAGTCCAAACTCACTAAAAACTTGACTCGCACCCTGATGCAGTACGTCAGCGGAAAGCGATACGACCCTCTCACTCCCACAGAACTCAGCCATCAACTCGCGATCGCACCCATCCATAAAGATTTATTTGATGAAATCCTCGATCATCTCATTCGCGACGGCCAACTCTCTTTACACCGCGGTAAAATCGATCTACCCCAAACCTTACAAAAACTTGCCACTGGCACCATCTCCGTTCACCACAAAGGATTCGCCTTTGTGAAAGTAGGAGAAGGTCCCGACGTCTTTATCCCCAAACACCTGGTCGGAGACGCTGTCGATGGCGATACAGTAGAGATTGAAGTTTCTCCGAATGTCTCTGCTAAGGGCCCTGAAGGTTCGATTGTAGCGATTTTAAAGCGCGGACGGAGCCATTTAGCGGGAACGATCTTAAGTAAATCGAAAGAGCATTACACAGCCTACTCTCCTCTTCTCGGAAAAGATAAACCTATTTTTGTAAAAGATAAGACGAAATCTCTCAAAGAAGGCGACCGGATCATCTGCAAAGTGACCAACTGGCATAATGACAGCGATCTTGTAGAAGGAGAACTCTCCCGATTGATCGGCCATATCTCCGATCCCTCCATCGACATTGAAGCGGCGATTCAAGAATTCAATTTACCGAGTAGCTTCACCAAAGAAGCTGTTGCCGAAGCAAAAAAATATGGAACGAAAGTTACAGCTAAAGATGCGAAGGGTAGAATTGATTTAACTAAAGATGAATGCGTCACAATCGATCCAGACACAGCGCGCGACTACGACGACGCGATCACGCTGACAAAAGATGAGCGGGGCCATTTTCACCTCGGCGTCCACATTGCTGATGTCGCCCACTATGTCAAACCGGGATCACACCTGGATCGAGAAGCTTACCTTCGCTGCAACTCAACCTACTTCCCTGGCCGCTGCGTCCCCATGCTTCCAGAAGAGCTATCGAATGAGCTCTGCAGTTTAAAACCAAATGTGAAGCGGCTCACTCAATCGGTTTTGGCAGAGTTTGATCCGCAGGGAAATCTCGTTCAATACAAAGTTGCCCGCACCATCATCAAAAGCAAAAAGCGCTTCACCTATCGAGAAGCCTTTGACGTTTTAGAAAAGAAAAAAAAGAGCGTCCATGCTCCTTTATTAGAGCGGATGGTCGAGCTCTGCCACCTTTTTAAACAAAAGCGGTCTGAGCGGGGAAGCATTGACTTCGCTATGTCCGATGATGTCATCATTGTCGACGACAAAGGCGTGCCACAGAAAATTGAGCGAGTTGAATACGATATCACTCACCAAATGATTGAAGAGTTCATGCTCAAAGCAAATGAACTCATTGCTCTCTATCTTGCGCAACAAGGCAAGCAGCTCATCTATCGAATCCACGAAGAGCCGAGCGCAGAATCGTTCCAAGATTTTTACGCTTTCGCAAGATCTCTCGGCTTTCAACTACCGGGAAATCCGACGCACCACGACATCCAGCATCTCTTCTTACAAGCAAAAGAGTCGCCCCTGCTTCCGCAATTATCGGTCGCCTTTATCCGAAGCATGCGCCTGGCCCAATATTCACCTGAAAATATCGGCCACTATGGCTTGGCTCTAGAGCATTACTGCCACTTCACCAGCCCCATTCGCCGCTACACAGACCTCGTGATCGAAAGGCTACTCACTGATGAAATGCCAGAAGGGGCAGACCTCCAGCTCATCTCTACTGCCTGCTCGGAAAAAGAAAGGCTCTCTTTTAAAGCAGAAAGTTCTGTGGTCAATCTCAAGAAGATGCGACTGGCACATACCCATTTTAATGAAGATCCCACCAGAGTCTATCCCGCTATTATCACGAAAGTGAAGCCATTTGCCCTCTTTTTCGAGGTGCCCTCTTTTGACCTTGAATCCTCTTTTCATATCTCACAAATTGGGAATGAGTATTTCGAATTCAATCCCCATAAAATGTCATTCCGCGGCACACATACCGGTAAAACCTACGTTGCGGGCCAACCGATTTATGTTCGTCTCGACCGAATTGACTTCGTTCTTCAAGAAACTCAATGGTCTATGGTTTCCCCTCCCGATATTACAAAAGCAAAACAATCTAAAAAAGTTCGATATTAATTAATATAATTTGATATAATTTTATTAATTAATAGGAACTGCTATGTTTTTAATTAGACCAATTACAAACTACTTCTATCCACAAGGAGAGCCAGATTTTGATCCCTATCAAAATCGAGAGCCGATTGAAGCAGAAGGCGAACCTGACGAACTTCACCAAGAAGAGGGAATAAGAGAGTTTCCCGACGAGCTAATACAACAAGGATTGCCCGAAATTGAAGGATTTGTGAACCGAATTGAGGGCGATCAACAGAAACTTATCCGAGTCAAAAAATCATGTGAAGCCACAAAAAAAGTCTGTTATGTTGCTTTAGGAGCATTGACGATATTTAGTTCTATGCTCCCAAATTTTAGTGAATTAGCTTCCCCCTCTATCATGATCGACTGGGTTTCAATCCTCTCTACTCTGTCTATCTCTATTATTTCAGGCGCTGAGCAAGCTATCCAACCACGAGCACAATCGATTCCTGCTGCTATAAAAGCAGGTATCATTGGATCGATAGCGGGAACCGCTATAAAAGTGGGCTTAGAAACCACCTTTCATCCCCTGGTCTTAGGGTCAAAGCTTTTTACAGGGACATTCATCCCCATGGGTATGATTGGCTCTATATTTTCATTCATCACTCATTACTTCATCAGAACCGAATGTGACTACGACGATCTCAATGATCGCCCTTTTCGACTTCTCAACGGCAACTAAGAGACTTTCTTACTCTCTTGCATAAAAGCTCGGTTCGAGCGATGATAGGGAGATGAAAAAGTATTTTCTCACCGGCCTCGCCACGCTCCTTCCGCTTGCCGTTACGATTTACGCCGTTATCTTCGTCGTCCATTTTCTCACCTTGCCCTTCATGGGCATGATGACTCGATTAGTCGAAAAACTGCCCATCGGATCGCTCGGTATCATTTCATCAGAAAGGCTCATTCGAACCATCAGCGAAGTGATCATCTTAATTGGCCTCTTTGTCTTTGTGTTTCTCTTGGGAATGGTCGCTCGATGGCTTTTCTTTAACGCTCTGATCCGTTGGGGAGATCAAATTCTGCATAAAATCCCACTGGTCAATAAGGTCTACAAGACGGCTAAAGACATCACGCGCACCTTGTTCAATACAGATAGCAATTCGTTTCGTCAAGTCGTCATGATCCGCTTTCCCCATAGAGAATGCTATTGCATTGGGCTTGTGTCAAATGAAGCGCTCAAAAGTTGCACCGATTTAGCGGGAGAAGAGATGGTTTCCGTATTCATTCCAACAACTCCCAATCCGACGAACGGATTTTTGATGATGAGCCCTCGCTCAGAACTCATTCTACTAGATATGAACAATCAAGACGCTGTGAAATTCGTCGTTTCTTGCGGAGTCATCCAACCGGGTAGCCGCGAGGAAATGGCATGAAAAAACATCTGTTCACCGGCTTCATCCTCCTCCTCCCTCTCATTCTAACTTTACTCGTGATCCGTTTCTTATTCGATCTCTTCACCGCTCCATTTGTGCCGATTGTCAACGCAGGCTTAGACGCGCTTCCCTATCACCTGCCCGACAGCGTCACCGTTTTTGTCTCAAGACTGATCGGACTCATCCTCCTTTGCATTCTCATCTTAGTCCTTGGAGTGATCGCTCGACATATCTTCTTGAATAACCTCCTCCGATGGATGAATCTCATCTTATCGCGAATCCCCTTTGTGAAAACAGTTTATAAGGTGAGCCGCGAAGTGATGACCGCTCTATTCTCTCCGGATGGAAAAGAAGCCTTTAAAAAGTCTGTTTTAATTCCGTTTCCATACGCGCCCCATTATGCCGTGGCTTTAACCGCTGGCGACGTGCCGAAGGAATGCGAGGAAAAAGCTGGGGAGCCCCTCGTTACGGTATTTGCTCCAACGGCGCCCCACCCGATTTCTGGCTTTTTATTTCTTGTTCCAAAAAAGAATATTCACAATTTAAACATGACAAAAGAGGATGCGATTAAATTCCTCGTTTCATGCGGAGCCATTGTTCCAGATACTGAAAAGACTTTGGATCATGATTGAAGCGCCTTCTACCCGTGTCGTTCTTTTTCAAGTTCGCGATTCCAAGACAAAGCTCCTTCGTCTAGCCGAGATCGCCGCGGCTCATTTTGAAAAAAAAGAGCCGATGGTCATTTTTGCCGAAGATGAAAAAGCGGTCCAATTTGTCGATGAACTTCTCTGGAAAACTCCCGCGACGAGCTTCCTCCCACACTTGGCTACGGACGATTTAACCAGTGAATTAATCGCTATTACGCGTGGTAAAAAAAATATTAACCAGGCACGTATCGCGTTCAATCTCTGCCCTACCCCCCTCCTCATCGAGGGCCCCTTTCGGATGATTTATGACTTTGAGGATCTGACCTCTCCTGGTAGACAACAGCTCTCTGCCCTTCGATTTGACGCCTACAAGCAAGCTCGCTTCCTCATCGAAGCAAGATAAATATTTAGTTAACAACGCACAGTTTCTAGTTTTGGCTTGAATTGATCAGCTTCGATCACTATAATTTTGGGCTAGTTATTGTAAGGAGCTTAGAGCTATGACACGGATGAGCAAACAAGGTGAACGGAGAGCAATGTCTCCACGCCGCCCGCGCCCCCCTTCCCCGAAAACAGGACCGAAGAGAGATGCATTAGAATTCGGATATAAAAAACATGAGAACGCGATGGACGCAGAAGCTGCAGCCAGTCGCTTTATTCCAAAGGTGAAATAATGACCAGACACGCAAGCTACGGAAAATCGACAAAAGGCGCAAAAAAACGGAACGTCTTGAAGCGCTTCGAGCGCGTTGATGCTCTCCGCAAATTGGGCCGCTGGGTTGACGGCAAGAACACGAAAGTGA
>JBEHXF010000076.1:0-5511 GCA_048498835.1 Chlamydiota bacterium
TGAGAAATATGTCGAGCACGCCATCGGCAGCAAGGAAGTGCCGATGACCAACGAACAGCTGGAGGCCAAATTCCGCGGTCTGGTCGACGATATTCTGGGACCGGAAGCGGGTCAGCGCCTGCTCGCGCTGGCTTGGCGCATCGAGGAACTCGATCCAAACCTCACATTCACCAAAACAAACTTTACCGGCTACAACATTCAGATCCGCGGCATTGGCACACAGGCGATCTCGGTGACCACCGATCCTGCGGTCGCAGTCGCATTTAACGATATTCCCTTCATTCGCAATCATTTTTTCGAACAGGAATTCTACGACGTGAACAACGTCGAGGTGCTACGCGGCCCCCAAGGAACGCTGTATGGGCGCAACGCGACGGCAGGCGTCGTGAACTTGATATCAGCAAAGCCGACCGATCAATGGGAAGCCATGGCCTCCGTCGATGTCGGAAACTACAACAACCGCCGCCTTGAAGGCATGCTCAACGTGCCAATTATTGGGGACAAGCTCGGAATTCGTGTCGCTGGTGAATGGACCAAGCGCGATGGCTATGAGTTCAATGAGACCACTGACAAATCCATTGACGGACGCGATCTGTGGTCTTCGCGGGTGACGGCCGGGTTCAAGCCGATCGAACGGCTTCAAGTTTACGCGGTCTGGGAGCATTTCCAAGAAAACGACGACCGGCAACGCTCAACCAAGCAACTTTGCAAGAAAGATCCAGGGCCAACCTCAGTTGATGGCTATGACATCAGCAATTTGGGCCCGAGTCCTTATGGCTATTCCTTGACGACAGCCTATCGTTCGCTCTTGAGCCAAGGATGTCTCCCTACTTCGCTTTACTCGCCAAGCGCTTTTGAGACGCCCAACGGTCAGGCCAACCCGTTGGTTGAGATCGACGAATTTGGTTTTGTGGACAAAGGCAATGCGTTGCTTAATCCTATTGATCCATACGCAAGCATTACGCAGCCTAGAAATCTTCGGGTAATCCAGTCTGAAGGAAAGGATTTTATAAACTAGCTTAGCGGCGAGAAAGTCGGGAGCTCGATCGACTGCTTTCGGAAGAAGTTCGACCAAGTCAAAGCCAACCAACTTCTTCGTCTCAATGACCCGTCTTAAAAGTTTGAGAATATCATACCAAAAGAGGCCACCTGGTTCCGGGGTGCCTGTTGAGGGCATGATGGAAGGATCAAATACATCGAGATCAAATGTAATATAGACAAGACCCGATAACCGCTCAATCACCCGATCCATCCACTGAGGATCTTGCATGATTTCATGGGCGAAAAAAGTATTCGGGCGGTCGAGATGAATCTGTTCGCTATGGCTCATGCTCCGAATTCCAACCGAAACAATCCTATCGACCCCTTCTAACTCTTTGACCCTTGCCATCGCAGAAGCATGACTCCAAGGATTGCCTTCATAAGCTTCCACAAGATCGGCATGAGCATCGAATTGCAGGACAGTTATTTTTTTATGCCGTTCTGCATGAGCTCGAATAGGAGCATAAGAGATCGAATGCTCTCCGCCAAGCGTCACGACAAATTTACCTTGATCCAGCAGCTCTTTTGTACGGCGATAGACCGTATCGAGCATCTGCTTAGTCGTTTTCGGTTTGATGGGGGGAGCTGTGTAGATTCCCTCGAGATAGACTTGGGAGTCTGTTTCGATATCATACAGCTCTAGGTGTCTCGAAGCCTCGATCAAAGCGGCAGGCCCTTTATCCGCTCCTTTTCCATAAGTGGTCGTTTTGTCAAAATGGACGGGAAGAAGAGCGATTTTCGAATGATTCTTGGAGCCATAGGGATCTGGCAAGCCGCAATATCTCCCCTTTTTCCCGTGACCTTCCCCAATACTCATTTTAGACGACCAAGTAGGTATAGCTTTCGAGCGCTTCTTTGAATCTCTTTTTGATATGAGCCGATTCGGCCAAAGAAATCCTCCCTTTCTTGATCGATTGCTCAACCAGGGCATTGAGCTGATCTTTCTGCTTTTCAATATTGTATTGAACATGACCGAGAACTTCTTCGATCGTGTCCCCTTCGACCAGACGAGAAAGGGCCCATTCTCCGTTTTCATCTAGTTCTGCATGGACCACATTGGTGTCCCCGAAAAGATTGTGCAGCCCACCTAAAATTTCCTGGTAAGCTCCCACCAGGAAAATTCCGAGATAATAAGGAGCCCCCGTATATTCATGGAGCTTAATGAAGTGAGTCGGTCGTTTTTTTCCGATGAAAGTGCTGATCTTTCCGTCACTATCGCAGCTCAAATCCGATAAAATTGCTTCATGAGTCGGCTTTTCATTGAGTCGATGAATCGGTACAACGGGAAAAAGCTGTCCAATTGCCCAAGAATCTGGGAGCGATTGAAAGACAGAAAAATTGCAAAAGTAAGTAGCGAGTAAAATCTTGTCCAAGGTCTCAATCTCATCGCCCACCTCAGGAAGTTGCCGATAAAAATTGCGGATTTCCACAAATAAGGAGCGGCACAGCATCTCTGCACACCCCCTTTCTTTCAAGCTCAATTTGCCGTGGACAAACTCTTCTAAAATCCGCTCTTTCAAATCCACCACATCGTGAAAGGACTCGCGACAATTTTTTATCGAAAGATCTTTTTTAAGAGAATGAAGAGCGGTCAATATTTCATGTTTCGAATCGCAAGCCAAAGATTTTTCTAGGATGAGATCGGGAGAAGTAACATCGATGACTTCCGTAATCAAAACAGAGTGGTGCGCAACGGTTGCTCGTCCCGATTCTGTGATGATTGTTGGGTCGGGAATGCCAGCTGCTAAACAGGCCTCTCCAATATGAGAAACGACATCCCGCGCATATTCTTCGATCGAATAGTTCATCGAAGAATCAGCGCGACTCTTCGTCCCGTCGTAATCAACTGCAACCCCACCGCCCACATCGAAAAAACACAAAGAGGGATGCTCGGCAGCTATCTCTGTATACATCCGAGCAGCTTCTACCATCGCTTTCTTAATCGATTTAATCGTGGTAATCTGGCTGCCCAAATGAAAATGGACCAATTTTAACCAGTGAGATTTACCTTCTGCCTTCAATTTCTCTAGACACGTGACAATTTCATGGCAAAAAAGGCCAAATTTTGAGTGTTCGCCACCAGAGGATTCCCATTTACCGGTCCCTTTGGCAGACAACTTCATGCGTACACCGATCTCCGCCTCGACACCAAGCTCTCCAGCGGTTTTAAGAACAAGATTCAATTCATATGGCTGCTCTAACGTAATGATCACCCGCATCCCAAGCTGAACAGCCATGAGAGCGAGCATGATGTATTCTCGATCTTTATACCCATTGCAAAGAAGCAGCATATTCGGCTGACATTCCATCGAAAGGACCGCGATCAATTCCGGCTTACTTCCCACTTCCAAGCCCAAACCGAATTCTTGACCCGAGTGCTGGATGATATCAACAACATGTCTTTGAGGATTTGCCTTAATGGGGTAAACCATCTGGTAGGCACTGCGATAATGATACTTCTTAATCGCTGCTTGAAAAGCCGTATTGAGGTGTTGAATCCGATCGCGCAAAATCCCATTAAATCGGACTAAAATAGGCGCTTCAATCCCCTGTGCAATGAGAGATTGGATCAACTCGTAAAGATCACCTCCCGAGTCATGCCGATTCGGTTTTACGACAATGTTTCCCTTTTCATTCGCATCGAAATATCCTGCACCCCATCTCTTAATAAAAAACTGCTCTGCCTCAGACATGTTTTCAACTCTCGGACCAATTCATCGCAAAAATATTTCTTACACTTCTTTGCGTATACGATCAGCGTGAATTAAAAAGAAAGTGAATTAAGGAAAATTCCAGGTTATGACAGGACAGCGATCCGCCAATTCATAAGTGGTTCCAAATTCGATTTTATCCCAAAGTGGCAATTGAGATAGTTTGGGGAAATAGTAGATGAGATCTGATTCTCGATAGATTTCTAAAGTTGGATGATCGCTGACCGATTTCATCACCCGATAGAGCTCCTTCACAGGAAGGTAGGGATTAGCAATAGCGTGAGCGACTCTCCATTTAAAAGCATGAAAACCCATCTCCTCTTTCTTTTTAAGCACAGTAGCTAAATCTTCCTTTTTCTCAGGCGAAATGAAGACTCTCAAAGTAAGACTCCCTTTTGTCTTTAAAACTTTTCGCACCTGTTGGAAAAAAAGCTCCTGTGATCCTTGAAATACATTTAAAGAACCGTCTCCTATCGCCGCATCAAACTCGGGACCAAATGGCAAATCTCTCCAATCGCCGAGAACTGCATTCGCTCCATGAATTTCAATCGCTCGGGGGTTATTGTCGACGGCCACAATTGCCAAGGACTGCAATTCAGGAGTCACGCCAAGTAGAAGAGTCTTTGAACTTAAGCTTAGCCGATTCTTAAACAGCCCCACATCTTCCGGAGAGGGTCTTAAAGGAGCGGTCCACTCATTAAATCTCTCCGAAATTTTACCCCATTGATCGCTCACACTATCTCCAAAATAATTTTATAAAACGAGGCGTTATGCTAAATTGTTGCGCTGAAATAAGTCAATAGATGAAAAGGCTGCTTTTTTTAGGATTGATCACTTCTGTTTTGCATGCAAGTCCTCTCGATGAATTAAGAGAAAACTCTTATGGCTTTGTCCGATTCGAAGTAGGCATTACCGAATGGGATTTAGAACAATTTGGCGCCGTTGATATCCAAACAGAGAGGGTCTACCATCAATTTGGAGAATTGGATACAACAGAAGAATCGATCGCCTCTTTCATAGAAGAAATAGGCTTTAACGAAAAAAAACTCGCCCATCAAACAGCTTCTCGCTTAAAACAAATCGCTCAACAGGTGATTGCAACATCGGGAAAGGAAACCGCCTGGATTTGCCTTCGCTCTTTTATTCCCACTCCGCGCTATGACGTACCACGTTGGCATGTCGATGGACCCTATTATCATTCCGATAGCGCTGAGGATCTCCTCTTTAAATTTGTCGTAACGCTCAAAGGCCCGACTACTCTCTTCTATCCTCTCACTCTCAATGAGCGAAAGGCGACTGAAAAGACCATTCACAATCGGCATTACATGATGAACTTCTGTAGGAATGAAAAAATTCTCTCACCCAAACTCGGAGAAGGAGTTATTTTTAGAGGAGGACAATATACCGCGAAAACAGCCCTTCACTCTGAACCGCCGATCCATGAAACTCGGCTCTTTTTTTCGATGGTCCCCTGCATAGAGGAACAACTCCCCTTTCTGAAAGCAAGAGTAATAGCTCTTTATCCCAAAGATTCTAGAAACTAAATTACCTATAGTTTATTTTAATCGTTGAGCTTCACAATCGAGCATAATCTATGAGAAAACGGCGTTTTTCAGGCAAAGCAACTTTATCGAGAAATCTCTTGCTGGCAATAAGCCTGATAAGCGTTTCAGCGCATGCCGATCTCCCCGCTGGTTTAATCGGCGGGACAACAAGCTCCTCCGATGCTTATTCCGCGCTTACCGCCGGATCGGCCTAC
>JBEHXF010000077.1:0-5470 GCA_048498835.1 Chlamydiota bacterium
CCCCGCCTCTGCGCCTCTGTAAAGCGCTTCGCGCCTCTGCGTTAACTCTTTTTAGGGGAGGTGCGGAGGGCTTCCCTCCGCCTCGGTGTTCTCTGTGATGAATGTTTGTTCTGCCACCTAAGTTTTTGTTTAACTGATTTCAGACACAGCTAATCTCAGATGGAGCTTGCAGGAAGGCGAGCGGCGCAAAGTGCGCAGAGCAATTCTCCAATCAAAAGCCTCATGTTGCAAAGGACCCGCATTCGCCGTTTGTGTTGGCCGATTTCCGCGATGCAGGTGGCCGCAGAACTGCCCCTCCCCTTCCGTGACTTTAAATGAGAGATCGATTGAAAGGGAACCCGAACGAATCTCTACCGTATCATCCCATGTGAAGACCGTACCTCTTTGCCCATTGATAAACAGCTGAGTTTCTGGCGATAGATCACAATAGAGAACGGTTTCAAAGTAGTCGTCTTTGGTCTGATCAAAGTCGACAGGAAGAGTGATGGTATAGTCAGTCGATGAGTGAGCGATGATTTCTGAGCGGCTCTTGGGCAAGACGAGACTGTGAAGCGTCTCCCCATTCCAGAGAACGCGAAAAGCGGATGATGAACGGCTATCGAATTTCGCAAGATGCTCATACTGAATATGATAGGAGCTTTCAGAAAATGGCCCATCTACTTTTAATGAAGAGAGAGCCGCTAGCTTGATTTGGTGAGGATGATCTTTTAAAAGCCGAGGCGTGAAGCAACCAAGTGTTTGAGCTGCCATCCACTCTAAAAGGTGGGGAGTTGGCTCATAGTAATATTGCGTATCGCCGATAGCCGGTCCTATATAGGAGCAAAGGCCGGAGTGGAAGTGAGCGCAGACAGGCGTTTCAGTAAACTGCACGCTAATCCAGTAATGCCACCAATCTTCAGCTGAAAAAGTTGTCGTATCAATGGTGGGAAGCGCATTCCCACAGAGAGCTTGATAGCGGAGCTCCCACAGCGGAGCAAAGGGCTTTTCCACCCTTTTTTTAGCACTAAAAGCGAGGATACGCTGGATCGATTGCTCGAGTTTTTGTTTGCAATCTGCGCCAAGAACCGACCCAAATTCACGGATTAGACGAACAAATAAAGGGGCAATCTTAAGACCGACGTGCGGATCGTAGCAGCGCGGGTATTCATGAAGATAAATGGGGAAATTTCCCTCCTCGGCCTGAAAAGGAAAGATTCTCGATAGGAGATCTTTTGCCTCTAAAATCGTTTCAGCTTTGCGTTGACCGCAAAGAGTCAGAGCAAAACAGACATTTTCATAAAGGGGGATGGTATCCGATGCGAAGAGATCAGCATAAGAGAGATGAATCCAACCGGTACGCGGGCTTTGCCGCTTTCTTGCAGCTGCAAAGGATAGATCGAGCGCGCTAATCGCTTTCTTTAATTCAACTGACATGTTTAAGTACCGTTTGAAGTGCTTGAATGATTCCCTGTTCTTGTACTGGAGGCGCAATAAAATCGGCTTTTAAGCGAAGAGAAGCCGGTGCGTGAGGCATGGCTATCTTGATATCCGCAGCATCAAAGAGGCTCAAGTCGTTTTCATCGTCTCCCGCCGCAATCACAACCCGTCCTTTACCTTGAAGCTTAAGGAGCGCTGAAAGAGCCAGCCCCTTTGTTGCCGCCACGTCCGTAATGAGCAGGACATGGAGATCGTCCATGTGATGATCGCGGATTTGAGAGACTTGAAATCGGCCTGTGGAGCGGAGCCGCTCAGCTACCGCTCTCATCTCCTCCTCAGAACCAAACGCTTTAGCAAGAGGGATAGGACCGATTTGATTGGGATCAAAGTTTTTAAGCGGCTGCCAATCTTCTTTTTGGCGAGATTTTAACTCTTCGAGATAGGAGCGATCTCTTTGCGGAAACCGATCGGGTCGGTAATAGCAAAAATCGCCCTTTTCATAGCCTGCATAAAGGAGATAGTCTGTGCCAGTTCCTTCAAACGCTCGATCGAGTAGTGCCAAATGGTTTGCTGGTATGTAATGTTTAAACAGCAGATGGGTTTCAGGCATTGTAAGGGCTGCGGAGCCATTTTGAACGAGAAAAGCAAAGGGAAAGTCAAAAGCAGTCAGAGCTCTTGAAGCAAAAGCATAGGGTCTGCCCGTAACCAGGGCGATCCGCCACCCCTCGCTTGAGAGCGTTTTCAAGTAAGCAATCACAGCAGCGGGGACACTATACTTATCGAGTGTAATCGTCCCATCTATATCGAGGGCTATCCAACCTTTCATCATGCAACGATTTTAATCGATCGGCTCATTTGAGCGAATTTTTAAAAAAATTTTTTTCCAGAAAAATTAGAAAGGAAACGTTTTTGCTTGTCCAAATCAGAGAGATTAGCGTATAAGCTTCCTCTCGATTTTAAAAATTTTGATGAACCGGAGGTGTGTTGAAGTTGAAACAAGCGCAAAGAAAGCGCAAAGGTCTTCTCCTTCGCACGTCCAAACAATAACCGAGAGGTATTTACATGGCTACACTATCACCAGCAACATCAGCACCAGCAACCGCAGCAGCAGCAACAACAACGACGACGACGACAACACCAGTTGCAGCTCCAAAAACAACTTGGATCGACACATGGAATGGCAAATACGTAGCTCTTTGGAATAACGATTTAGTCACAAAATGCTTAACACTCAATGAGACTGATTCGACAATCTACAAAGTAGCCGTCGTTGCCGCGTCTGTAATCACTTTGTTTGCTACACTGCCACTGTTGATGATGGCCTACACAGCAATCAAAAATTGTGTTTCTTCTATCTGGGGAACAAAAGCACAACAACAAGCTAACACTAGCACAACTCCAGCTACATCAGCAGCAAATCCATCTCAGCCAAGCTCTACAGTTGAAGAAGTAAGCAAAGCTGCTACTTCCATTGTAGCTGATGAAACGGGTGTTGCTGAAGAAACATCTGAAGAATCAGAAACAGTTGTTAAAGATGCTGCTGGTGAAGTGGTTGCAGCGACGCAAAAAGCTGTCAAAGAACGTTTTGTAAAAAAACAGGGTTAATCCTTTTTGGATACCCGTAGAAATTTATCTACGGGTATCTTTTTTTTTGGCTCTTTGATATCTTCTCTAGTATGTTCTATTTTGCCAGCCAATCTATCTTTATTCCCGATGAAAGCGGAGATCTAGTCGCTCTCAACCAACCCGAACAAATCCTACAAGAAATGCCTCCTGGCGACTTTGGCGCAGCGTTTGTTAAAATGATTTTATCGCTGATTGCGTTAGTTGCTCTGTTAGCTTTGACAGTCTGGTTTTTACGACGGCTGATCCAAGGTCGACTCGAAAAAGGATCTACCAACCAATCGATTCAGGTCCTTGAAAAAAGAATGATTAGCCCCAAAACAATGCTCTATCTCATTGAAGCCGATGGCAAAAAAATCTTAGTGGCTGAATCACACCTGGAAATTGTGAAGTTGCAAGAACTGCCGAATGGCCACTCCGTTGATTGATTCAATGTGAGGATCTCTCACATTGCCGAGCGGCTGAAAACAGTGAGCGAGGTAGAAGGTGTAGGGCGCTTGACGTTTGCGGAACACCGTACTCATCGCCTCTAGAAATTCTACTTCTGAGTGTTGGCGAAGAATATCCGCTCGCGGGCTCAATTCCCTCCATGAACTTTCTACTTTAGCGACATATTCACGACCCACATAAGGAAAGACCAAACCGTAAGCAGACGCTCCGATCATCGCCAATCCATAGAATGGCGCAGCACAAAGCTTTTTGATGGTCTCGATAAGCGTTGCCGGAATTTCATGCCCTAATCTTTTGATTCGATTCAAAATGTTTTCTTTTTCAGGTCTTTCAAGCATGGCGTACGTCGAATCCACCACTTCTGTCGTAATAACAGAAACGCCACGAACAGCGTTAAAAATAATAAAATTCAAAACAAAAATAGGAAGCCAACACACTAGTGCTCCGCATTTAAAAGCGACCAGCTTCATTGGATCATCTACATATCGATCTCCAGTCGTTAAATTAATTTTTTCAATGCGCTCTACTCGAGTTCCGTCATGTCTAGTAAAGATAACGGGAGCTTGCATCCAACCAGGTGGAGGAATTTCTACTCCTCGTTCATTATAGGCTGGGCAGCAATAGAGTGTTGATCGATTCATGGTATTTCATTTTTAGGGTGCGTTTGAACAATGAGGTGAGGACCTTCTCCCCCTACGACCGTAATGTCGGTCCCTTTTTCAATATGCTCATTTAAAGTAAGAGCCTCATACATCCGATCATCAATTAAGATATGTCCTACAGGCTTTAAATCCGTTTTCGCTTTCCCTTTTTTCCCGACCATTTCTTTAGGATAGAGCTGGGCTTGAAGACCGTCCCCATGAGAATGGCTAAGCCGCGCGCGCCAAGTAGCAAATCGAACGAGGACAAATACAGCTGCAGCAAGCGCAATCAGATACATCACCAAATGCGTTGCACCTGGCCGGACCAAGTGGAACATAAACACGCTTGCAAGTAGCAGAACAGTTCCACCGATCGCCATGATGGCGCCAGGCAAGAAAAATTCTAAATAAATCAGAAATAAACCAGAGAGAGCTAGAGCCCAAACAAAAAACATTGGCCCTCCTTGAGGGTAAACAACCTCATCATAGCGAATAAGACGCCAATGCGCAACTCATAACGTATTTATGAAATTTGCTATAGCTTGAGAAGCATAATCTAAATGCTCATCTGTATGAGCACTAGAAATAAACCAAGCTTCTTGTGAAGCAGGTGGGATGTAGATGCCTCGTTCAAAAAGATAACAGAAGAATTTAGCAAAGAGATCGCTGTCTAAAAGTTTTAGATCTTCTTTATTTCGAATCTTTTTCGCTCCGAAAAAAAGAGTCATCATTGACCCACAGCGCTGCAAACACACTGGGATTGAACTTTTTTCAAGAGCCTCTTCAATCGGCTGACAAAAGCGCAACGACTTTTCTTCTAACTGTTGATAAAATCCCGGCTCTTCAATCAGTTGAAGCGTTTCAAGGCCCACGCGCATGGCAACTGGATTGCCCGAGAGCGTACCTGCTTGATATACCTGGCCGAGCGGCGCCAAGCAATCCATATAGCGAGCTTTGCCTGCAACCGCAGCGACGGGGAAGCCCCCACCGATTACTTTGCCAAAACAAGTCAAATCGGGATCAATTTGGAAAAGCCCTTGGGCCCCTGTTAATCCAACACGGAAACCCGTAATTACTTCATCAAAAATCAACAACGCGCCCGCGTGAGTTGTCTCCTCACGAAGCATTTCCAAAAACCCCTCTATAGGCGGGACGACTCCCATATTCCCAGCAATCGGCTCGATAATCACAGCCGCGACTTGCGACGCCTCTTCAGAGCGGAAAAATGCACGAACGGCCGCCGTATCATTAAATGGGAGAACAATCGTATCGGCCACGGCGCCAGGAGTCACCCCTTTCGAAGTGGCGCTCGCATTGAGAAAATGAACCCCCGATCCAGC
>JBEHXF010000078.1:0-5242 GCA_048498835.1 Chlamydiota bacterium
CTTCGGCTCGCGGACGTAGAGGCCCCCGAAGCTCACGTTGAGGCCCACACACTGGACATAATCGGCATAGAATTCGGTTCTATTCGGATCGCCAAGAGCCAGGAGGGTATTGCAAATCCGGTCGAGCATGTATCGATCATGGGTAATCAGGACCACTGCACCGGGAAATTCAAGAAGGCTCTCTTCAAGGGTTTCGAGAGTAGGGATATCGAGATCGTTGGTTGGTTCATCAAGAAGGAGAAGGTCTGCTGGCTGCAGCATCAAGTGAGCAATTGCAATCCGAGCTCGTTCTCCGCCCGATAACTTGCCAATTGGAATATCGAGGATATCGGGTGAGAAAAGGAATCGTTTGCACCAACCGTTAACGTGGATTTGTTGCCCTTGGAAGGTGACAAAGTCGCCAGTGGGGGAAAGGGCGTTTCGAAGGGACATCTCATTGGGAAGTTGATTGCGATGTTGGTCAAAATAGACGGTCTTCAGTTCGTCTGCCCGTTTGAGAGTTCCTTGATCGGGATCTAATTCTCCAGCAAGGAGGCGTAAAAGAGTGGTTTTCCCCGAACCATTTGGCCCCATGAGGCCAATTCGAGTGCCTGGCGAAAGAGTAAAATCGAGATTGCGAAAAAGTGGGCGATCTCCGATCCCTTTACTGAGATTTCTTGCGACCAGTAGTTTGCGGGTTTCCCGTTCGCTGCCGGCAAAGTGGATATCGGCTTTTCGCTGTTTGTTCCGAGAGCGAACATCGGAGAGATCTTGCAAAAGCTCATGCGCTTGGTCGATGCGCGATTGGGATTTTGTCGTCCGAGCCTTGGCATTGGAGCGGAGCCATTCAGTTTCTCTTCTAGCTTTGGAGGCAAGGGAGCGCTCGTGTTGGAGTTGTCCCTGCAAAAATTCCTCTTTTTTCGCGAGGAAGTTAGAATAGGGCCCGTCAATTGCAAAAAGTCCCTTGGGATAAGCTCGATCGATTTCAACAATTCGGTTGGTCGCATGTTGCAAAAAGTAGCGATCGTGGCTTACGAGAAGATAGGTGGGGGCTTCTCGTTTAAGAAATTTCTCAAGCCATAAAATCCCCTCTAGGTCGAGGTGGTTGGTCGGCTCGTCCAACAAGAGAAGATCGGGATCAAAGAGCATCTCTTTAGCGAGAGCGAGTCTTTTTTTCCAACCGCCGGATAGCAGATTGGCGGTGGGTTCTTGTCCACTAAATCCGAGCTTGCTCAGCCACGTTTCTGCGATGCGCTCTTTTTCATAATCGGGGGTTTCGAGATCGTTTGCTTGCGCCTCAATCAAAACTTGAAGAGGCAACTTTGCATCAAATTCACAGGTTTGAGGTAAATAGCCAACTTTTAGCCCCCTTCTCGGAGATAAAATTCCCTCATCAGCCTTTTCTAACCCTGCGATAATCTTTAGAAAAGTCGATTTTCCCGAGCCGTTTTGCCCAATCAAGCCGACCCGATCCTGTTCAAAAAGACTCATGGATAGGTCCTGAAAAAGGCGGCGCGTTCCAAATGATTTGGACAGTGATTGGCAGTTTAAAAGAAGCGTCATGTGCCGTGTACGTAAGCCTTTCTAAAACGCCAGAAGCGGCCGAGGAACATTCCAACGATGAATCCCGAGACTGTTACATCTAAAGTTAGAAGCTGATGGAGAGCGTTTGGGTTTGTAGAATAGGCGTAGTTAAGGGAGTATTTTAGGCCGAAAAAAGTCATCGAGAGAAACAAGGTGCTCCAAGAAGGAGGAAGAGTAATGGTTTGCCGCTCCTTATTGACGTGAAAGTGCCAATGATGAACTTGGAGAAAGCCAATCAGGGAACCGGCAAATAGCGCTGCTGCCCAAAACAATGCGAATTGGGATTGCCCTTCAATGGATTCAGATAGACTCCATAGCCCCCAGCCCATAAATAAAGTGGGTAGAATTACCAGTTGGTTGAAAGGAAGAGTTCTTGCTTTGGATCCTTTATAGCCGACAAACAAGAGGTAAAAAAAGAAGGCGTAGACCCAACCTGGAGTCTCAAATAAAAACTCGATCATTTTTTTTCCTTTGGTAAATAAAATACACGAAAAGTACAATTTTTTCCTCTATGAACTCTTTAAAAGACAAAACGCTTGAGATGGCCACGGAGAAAATTCGGGCTAAAATTCAAGCTCGTGGTGATCTCCCTCATGTGACTGTGGCTCGCCAGTTAGAACTGGTCGATCAGCTCACTCAATTTGAGTTTGGGCGGCATATGCTTGTCCACAAAGGGACATTAGACGCCTATTGGAATTATTATTGGATTCGGCACAATCTCTCTCCTTTTCCCAATCTATCGACTCTTGAAAAATTCATGCTGGAAAAAACGCCCTATGCAAAAGCGGGCTTTCAAGTATTTAAAACAATTCAGCGGATTCTTCAAGAAAGACTGAAAGAAGGGGTATTGTTTGCTTCTATTCCCTCTGGTGTAATGGCCGATCTTCTCACTCTTGATTTCACTGGACTCAAGCGCTTTGAGTTAGTTGGTGTCGATATCGATCTGAAAGCCAACCGCTATG
This sequence comes from Chlamydiota bacterium, assembly GCA_048498835.1. GTDB lineage: Bacteria > Chlamydiota > Chlamydiia > Chlamydiales > SM23-39 > CAITMJ01. Next base: position 2,526 of record JBEHXF010000078.1, read on the forward strand.
CACAAGATCTCGCCTTCGAAAGAGGGCTTACGGGCCATGTCCATTTTTACGAGCGCGACGCTTGGAAGCTGGGACTAAAAGAGACGTGTGATGGGATTGTGTGTGAAGGGTTGAGTTACTACGAACGAGATGAGACAAAACAAGCCGATCTCTATCGCCAGCTCTATGAAGCATTAAAGAAAGGAGGGTTTCTCCTCCTCACTTTCCTCACTCCGCCTCCTGGCATGTACCACCGCTGTGAATGGCTGCTCGATAAAATTTCACTCGAAGATGCCCTTTTACAGAGAATTGTCTATTTCGATGTACTCGACTCTTCCTGGCAGACCTACTGCACGACGGATCAAATCCGCCATTTTCTAAAAAACGCCGGCTTTAAAGATATTCAGATCGTCTATGATGAGGCGAAGCTCATGCCGATTGCTATCGGTTCTAAGCATGACTGATTTGCTCGCTCAATATAGGCTGCTCGATTTGAGCCATCCTCTCTCGCCTGAAATTCCAACCTGGTCCGGTCGCTGTGGATTTCGACTCGAAAAGCGCATCGATTACGATCAGGGCCTTCGGGTCCACACGCTAAAATGTCATGCCGGGATCGGCACTCACATGGACGCGCCCTCTCATTTCATTCCAGGTGCATGGGATATCGAACAAATTCCACTTGAGCAATGCATGGCTCCTGCCGTTGTTCTCCATTTAGTGGAAGAAAGCGGACCTGACTTTAAAGTCGAGATTGAGCACATCAACCGCTATGAACAAACCTTTGGTCCATTGCCTGAGCGAGCCCTCATCTTAGCGCACACGGGATGGAGCCGATACTGGACTCAACCCCCTCAATACCGAAATGCAGACGCGCAAGGACATCTCCACTTTCCTGGATTTTCTGCCTCTTGTGCTGAGTATCTAGCTCAGAAAAAGATCGTGGGTATTGGGATCGACACACTTTCACCTGATGGCTCGAATGAGGGGTTCCCCGTCCATCATCACATTCTAGGGGCGAAAAAGTATATTTTAGAAAATTTGGCGAATCTAGATCAGTTGCCTCCGAAAGGAGCCATTGTCCTTTGCCTGCCAGTTCCCTATGCAGGCGGTACAGAAGCTCCCGTTCGGGTGGTTGCTCTACTTTCTAAATAAAATCTAGCAGCAACCGCAGCCGTGACCTGAGTCGGTTGAGCAGCCAGCCATCATATCCGATCCAATCTCAATCAAAATTCCATTGAAATCGCGGACGTAGGCAACTGTTTGGCCCCATGGTTTTTCTTGAGGAGGCTCAACGAGCTCAGCGCCTGCTTTTAAGGCTTTTTCTAAAGATTTTTCGACATTGGTGGTCGCGAAGGCAATTTCGCAGCCGGGAAGGGGATCTTTAGCTGAAATAGCTCGATAGGGCTTAGAGAGATTTTGTTTTGCGAGCTCAAAGGAAGCAAAACCGAGAGCTGTTTCGCCGGTTTCAAGTTGCGCATAGTGTCCCGTTTCATCGATGAATTGACGGGGAATGCCAAATGCTTTTTCGTAAAATTCAACGGTTTTTGTCACGTTTTGAACATAAAAAATTACATTGCCAAGTCTATTCATAAAAGCCTCTTTGTTGAGCTAATATCGTATCGAGTATTGCACTTTCAGACAATCCTTCTATTTGTTAACCTTTTCTTCAATTGTAGAAGGTGAAGGTATGGGAAAGCAATTCTTCCGAGCTCTCGTTTGCGCGCTATTTTGCTTCAGTGGATGGCAAGCTACGGCGATGTCGAAAATGACGTCGAACCGCTCTGTAGCAAACGAAACGATGGGCGTTCGCACATACGAATATAAAGATGTTAAGCGCGGACGGCCCGTTTTGGTGGAAGTGTGGTATCCAACTGAAGCTAAAATGCCGATCGCCACTCCGGCAGAAGATATTTACCTCCATCCAAAAGAATCGCGCAATAGCCCTCTTGCTCTCTCTCAAAAACCCTATCCGCTCATCACCATGTCTCACGGTCATCGGGGAGATCGGCGCGATAGAAGCTGGCTTTCAGAGCGACTCGTGAAAGCTGGGTTTATCGTAGTTTCTGTTGAGCACTTCGGCAATTCTTATACGACTTTCGATCCCTTGATTACTCTCAAATATTGGGAGCGAGCAAGAGATGTCTCTTTTGCGCTCGATCAAATCTTGCAAGAGCCTTTTTTTCAGAGTAAAATCGACCTGAAACGGATTGGATTTGTCGGCTATTCGTTAGGTGGAATGACGGGCCTTGCGCTTGCGGGAAGTACAGTGGAAGATTTGGGCGATGTGCTCGCTGCGCACAAAGATGCTTTAGCCGATTTTCCTCCAGAGCTTCTCTCGCAGGTCAATTTTTCAGAAGCCACCTGTTGTCAGCACGACCCTCGGATTGGTGCCGTTTTTCTCATCGCACCGGCGAACTTTGTCTACAAACCCGATGCCTTAAAAAAGATCCAAGTTCCGGTCGGCTTGGTTTCCGCTATTAATGATGAAGTTCTGCCTCACCATATGCATGCCTATCCGATCATTCAACATGTGATTCCTGTAAAATTGAAAGTTCTCCGCAAGGAGATTTCACACTTTGCTTTCCTCAATCCGATCAGCGAAATGGGGAAAAAGCTTTTACCAGAGAAGTATCGAAATGATCCGCCCTGCTGCAGCCGAGCTTCGATTCATCAAGAAGTGGGCGACTTCGCCGTCGAATTCTTCCGAGAACAGCTGCCGAGCTCTAAATAGATTTTTT
>JBEHXF010000079.1:0-5211 GCA_048498835.1 Chlamydiota bacterium
CGTAAAGAATTGGTTTTTATAGGCATAATTAAAAATCCTATTTTTAATTAAATAATTATATCAAAAAATTTAATTAAAGTAATTAATTAATAATTTAATGGGATGGTTTAATCAGTCTACTGCCAAATCTAGATTAATCTAAGGTGAAAGATTCTTTCCTTGGCACAAGGTAAGTACATCATAATACTTACGTATACCGCGTGGAGGTTGTTTGGCCCAGCGGTGAGCTTTTGTGGTTAGATTGCTTCTGGCTTCTGTTGGGTTAGCTAACTCTTGCTTTTTGTGTGCAAAAGTACAAGCGCTCCGATCCTTGCAACGATTTAGCTGCTTACACATTCTGGTTTTGGCGACTATATTGTTATACCACATCCTGCTTTGCCACGACCGATAATCAGCTCGCCAATATTGTGTGCATATGTGCATCTGTTTCCGTGACTGCATCTTTTTGGATCCCGAAAATGATTACAGAGAAAGAGCCAGATTGTTTTTGCTTTTTCTGCTGCAGGTGGAAGAAGAGATTGATCAGGGGAGATCAGGAAGCAAGTTCTAAATTGCCCTTCTTCTTCAGGTTGGGGAATAAGACAGCTTTTCACGAAAGGGAAAAAATCTACCCCGTGCAATCCGTCGGGTCTGGAATAGGTTTGTTGAAGAGACATAGCAATAAGAGAGTTATCTTCTAAAACGACCTTGAGGGCGGTTATTTCGCCCGTTCGGAATGGGTTCAGCTTTGATAGATGGATCGGGCTCGAAACCGGGGATTTGGACTTTCGGGATGGATGTTTTCAGGAGCTTCTCGATGTCGCGAAGGAGCTGCAGCTCATCGATGCAGACGAGTGAGCAGGCGTTCCCTTCGGAGCCAGCACGACCTGTACGACCGATCCGGTGAACATAGTCTTCTGGGACGTTGGGAAGTTCAAAGTTGACGACGTGAGGGAGCAGGTCGATATCGAGGCCGCGGGCGGCAATATCTGTTGCTACGAGGACGCGAATAGCGCCGCTCTTAAAATCGGCGAGCGCTTTTGTACGGGCCGATTGGCTCTTGTTGCCGTGAATGGCTGCAGCGGTGATTTTCTCTTTGCACAGGTGCTCCGCGAGGCGGTTAGCGCCGTGCTTGGTACGGGTAAAGACGAGGACTTGTTTCCAATTATTTTTCGAGATGAGAAGAGACAGGAGATCTTTTTTTCTTTTATTATCGACCGGGTGGATCGTTTGAGAGATGAGTTCTGCTGCTGTATTGCGCCGAGCCACTTCAATCATTTTAGGGGACTTTAGAAAGCTTTCAGCGAGCTTTTTAATTTCATCGGAAAAAGTGGCGGAGAAAAGGAGGTTTTGTCTCTCTTTTGGAAGAATGGCTAAGACTTTCTTAATGTCGTGGATAAAGCCCATGTCGAGCATGCGGTCGGCTTCGTCTAGAACGAGGAATTCAACTTTGGAGAGATCGACTGTTCTTTGGGAAACGTGATCGAGAAGGCGACCCGGTGTAGCGATGAGGATATCGACGCCTGCTTGCAATTGATGGATTTGGGGGTTGATGTTGACGCCGCCGAAAATAATAGCTGATTTTAGGGAGAGGTATTTGCCGTAGGTACGGACGCTTTCACCCACTTGAGCTGCGAGTTCGCGCGTTGGAGTGAGGATGAGTGCGCGGACCGAGCCGCGAGTTCTGGCTTTCGGTTTGGAGAGAAGGCGCTGGAGCATGGGGAGGGTAAAGCCCGCTGTTTTGCCCGTGCCGGTTTGGGAACCTGCTATTAAATCAGAGCCACTCAAAATCACAGGAATTGCCTGCTGTTGAACAGGGGTCGGCTGATCATAACCTTCTTCGGTGATCGCGCGCAGGATTTCAGGTGATAATTGTAGAGACTCAAAAGACATGGTATTGGGGTTCCTAAATTAGTAGAAAAAAATAGGGAGAGTTAATTTAACTCTCCCACACTTCATCAAAGGATGAAACACAACAATCAACTTATGCGATGTTGACTTGTGTTGCTTCTGGACCTTTGCGGCCAGGGCCTTCAATGAATTCAACTTTTTGTCCTTCGCGAAGAGAGTGGACATCGCACTCGACATTGTTAGCGTGGACGAAGAGGTCTTTGCCGCCGTTGTCTGGAGTGATGAAGCCGAAGCCTTTTTGAATGTTGAAAAACTTGATGGTGCCTTTGGCTTTGTGGGATTTGGACACGAGAAACTTCCTTGTTTATTTGTATTGCATTTTCAAATCCCGCTCGATTGACCTTCAAAAGAACGAATTGGACTTGAAAATGAGCTAATTATGCAGTTTTTCTACCTTTTTTACTTCTCTTTTTTTTATAAAAGATTTTGTATAAGGGCTTAAGGCCCTCATTTTGAATCTTTTATCTGAAAAGCTACCCCTTTTCTACTGTAGCAAAAAAGTAACGGTGATCAGAAATAGAATAGGCTTCCGTTCCTAATTCGACGCTCACGCGGTCCAAGCTATCCTTATCAAGTAAAATGTGATCATCGATTTCAAAGCGTGGATCGCCTGGTTTTAGCCTCCAATTGAGAAATTCATTTGTACAAGTAGCAGTCTCTTCGCTGAATGTAGGAAATGTTTGAATGCATGGATCATAGAAAAGATCTTTGATGCCTGATTTGGAATATTCGTCGCCAGGTTCGCCGGTTCTCCGGACATTTAGATCGCCCATCAAGATAGAGGGTTTATTGAAAGAGCGCATGGTTTCGTGGATCTGAGCAAGTAATTCTCTTCGATGTTCCCACATTTCTTCCTTTCCATCGGGGAAGTGGGCGTTGATGATCCAGTGGGTGGGGGTTTCGATACAGAAATAACCGATTTTATCTGAATCGAGCTTGTAAGGGATAAAGCGGGGCTCGCTGATCACGGGGGCTTTTGAGGCGACGAATAACTCAGGTCCTGCTGTATAAAAGGTAGTCCGGTAATGAGGCGCGCCGATGTTGGTGTACAGGTGGGCATAGCTGTCTTTGATCCGCTCGGCGAGATCAAGACCTGGGCCAAAACTCATCTCTTGCAAGACGAGAATATCTGGGTTTTTGGCTCGAATCAAAGTTTCTAATTGGTCCATCCTCTCGTGGGCCGGTGGAAGTCCCCCTCCATGATAGGGTAGGCCGCCCCAGTACATACAGGTGTTGAAAGTCATAAGAGAGGTTTGGTCTAAGCTCCAGGGCTGCGGAGTCCCTTCAATGGAGTAATAAGGTTTTGAGGCGATTATTTCTCCCATTGCCTGTATCGCGCCGCCTAAGAAGTAAGTAATTAAGGTTAAAGGAGATAGAAGTATGTGGAGAGCCATGGTTGTTACTCGACGAGCTGTCTCCGCCCATTTTGTGTCTAAATTGCCATACTTACCGGGCTCATTCGGGTAGACTAAAACGCGGGTCACATATTCGGAGGACCAGTGCATCGGCTGGGTCAATAAGAGGCCAAATTCTTGCAGCTTAGAGCCAAAATCCCATGTTGGGAGAGAGGGGATCGGTGTCGCTATCGTGTCAAAGGTGTCAATGTCAACGGAATCAAAGGTTACAGAACTCATATAGTACCTCTTTTTTGAGTCAAAGAGTTTAAAGATTTAAAGAGCAAAACACTAGAGGTAATTTAGATTCCTGTTTCAACAATCTGTCAAAGTCTGTTAGACTCTAGGCACTTTATTTTAGAATCTCTATTTGGATAGGTATGACCTTTAAAGAATTGATTAGTGACCCAGCAATCCTGCGCGCCCTTGAGGAGCTTGGCTATGAACAGGCGACTCCCATTCAGCAGCAGGCAATCCCTGTTGTGATGGCGGGAAAAGACTTACGCGGATCGGCTCAGACCGGGACGGGAAAAACGGCAGCCTTTTTGCTGCCAGCTCTGAACTTGCTCGCAAAAGGGGGCACAGCTCGGGGACCTCGGATTTTGATCCTCGTTCCGACTCGCGAACTCGCGATGCAGGTTGCGGCGGAAGCGGCAAAACTCTCAAAGTATATGAGAAACGTCAAGACGGTTTGCGTTTTCGGAGGCGTACCTTATCCTATGCAGACACGCCAATTGCAAAAGCCGTATGACATCCTCATCGCAACGCCAGGTCGCTTGATCGACTTCGTTGAAAGAAAGCGCATTCGCCTCGACTGCGTTGAGATGATGATTCTCGATGAAGCTGATCGAATGCTCGACATGGGCTTTATTGAGCCAGTTGAGTTCATCGCATCGACTACTCCATCTGAGCGTCAAACTCTCATGTTCTCCGCCACATTTGGCAAGAAAGTGGGCAAGTTAGCGGAAACACTCCTGCGCGATCCAGCGGATGTTCAAATCGCTGCTGAGCGGCAAAACCATGAGAAAATCGAACAGAAAATTCAACACACCGACAGCCTAGACCACAAGCAAAAGCTGTTAGAAGAAGCTCTTTCTGCCGATACACAAGAACAAGCGATCGTCTTCTCCTCAACGAAAATGCAAGCCGATGAATTGGCTGCTTATCTGCAAGAGAAAGGCTACGATGCCGAAGCTCTCCACGGCGATATGAATCAAAGACAGCGCACGCGCACGATTCAGATGCTCCGCCAGGGCAAGATCCGCATTCTCGTTGCAACGGATGTTGCAGCGCGCGGAATCGATATTCCGAATCTCGGCCTGGTCATCAACTTCGACCTGCCGCGCACCCTCGATGAGTACATCCACCGCATTGGCCGTACAGGTCGAGCAGGCGGGAAGGGTGTCGCTCTTTCGTTTGCTTCTCGCAGAGACCGCTTCATCAGCCGCGAAATTGAAAAATTCGCAGGTCTTCAACCGACGTTTTCTCCTGAGAAAAAGTTCGGTGGCAAGAAGCCGTTTAAGAAGTTCGGTGGAAACAGACCGTTTAAGAAAAACTTCCGCTCTAAAGCCGGAAGCTATTAATCTTTAAAACGCCTCTTTTATCAAAGAGGCGTTTCTATAAATTCTTTCTTTGCGGTTAAAGGCCGCGTTGCTTTTTATCCAACTCTTCCCACCTGAGATAGAGCTGTTCCATTTGCGTTTCAGCAAGTCCAATTGCCGTACAAATCTCTGTCAGGCGCTTGGTGTCTAGAGCCAGTTCTGGGGCTTCGAGGAGTTGATTGAATTCTTTGATTTCACTTTCGAGTTTGGAGATTTTTCCTTCGATTTGATCGAGCTCTTTTTTCTCGAGATAGGAGATCTTGGGCTTTGGTTTATCTGGCTCGATTTTCTCTTCTTTTGGCTTTGGAGTAGAGACTTTCTCTTGG
>JBEHXF010000080.1:0-5096 GCA_048498835.1 Chlamydiota bacterium
CTCGGAACATCCGGTCGCGGATGATGTCGAGGTGCAACTCGCCCATGCCTCGGATGATCGTCTGTCCCGTGTCTTCATTTGTGGAGACGCGGAATGTTGGATCTTCTTCGGACATAGCGCTCAAAGCGAGAGAGAGCTTCTCGCGATCCGCTTTCGATTTTGGCTCAATCGCCATCGAAATAACTGGATCTGGGAAGTTCATCTTCTCAAGGAGAAGTGGTTTATCTTCGGAGCAGAGCGTATCGCCTGTGCTCGTATATTTTAGACCGATGCAAGCCGCGATATCGCCAGTAAAGAACTCATCTTTATCTTTGCGCTGGTTCGCGTGCATTTCCAAGAGGCGGGAAACCCGTTCTCTCTTGTCTTTCGTCGTATTCAGTAGAGCCGATCCTTTTGTCAAGGTACCGCTGTAAATACGGACGAAGGTCAATTTACCGACATAAGGGTCGGTCATGATTTTGAATGCCAAGGCCGAAAGAGGGCTGTCATCAGAAGGAGTGAGTTCCACTTCTTCGTCAGAGTCTAACTTATGGCCTTTGATCATCCCGCGATCGAGAGGGGATGGCATCCAACGGACAATCGCGTCGAGAATTTGCTGTACGCCTTTGTTTTTGAAGGCAGTACCGCACAAGACGGGGTTGAACTTGTTGCCAATGACGCCCTTACGGATAACGGCGTGGATTTCTTCTTCGGTGAGCGAATCGGGATTTTCCAAGACTTTCGTCATGAATTCATCGTTCGATTCATCAATCGTTGCGAGCTCTTCCAGGAGTTCCATGCGCATCTTTTTGCACTGTTCGAGAAGGTCCGCAGGGACTTCTTCGACATCGTACTTTGCGCCCATGGTCTCGTCGTGGAACAAGAAAGCTTTCATCGAGACGAGGTCGACCATCCCTTTGAATCCGCCTTCTGAGCCGATTGGGCAGTGGACCGGAATCGCGTTCGCATGGAGCTTTTCTTTCATCGTCTTGACGGCGTTGAAGAAGTCGGCACCGGTGCGGTCCATCTTGTTGACGAACACAACGCGAGGAACGCCGTAGCGCTCCGCTTGACGCCAGACTGTTTCTGATTGCGGCTGAACGCCAGCAACTGCGCAGAAAACGGCGACAGCGCCATCGAGTACGCGCAAAGAGCGCTCTACTTCAATGGTGAAGTCTACGTGGCCAGGCGTATCGATGATGTTGATCTTGCAGTCTTTCCAATAAACGGTCGTCGCTGCAGAGGTGATCGTAATGCCACGCTCACGCTCTTGCTCCATGAAGTCCATGGTCGCAGCGCCCTCGTGCACTTCGCCAATCCGGTGCACACGTCCTGAATAGAACAAGATACGCTCGGTTGTCGTCGTTTTGCCCGCGTCGATGTGGGCCATGATTCCCACGTTGCGGACATTCTTAAGATTTTCTGATTCCGGTCTTTTGCCCATCGTTCTATCTTACCATTTGTAGTGAGCAAAGGCTTTGTTTGCCTCAGCCATCCGGTGTGTATCGTCTTTCTTCTTGATCGTCGCGCCTTGGTTGTTGAGGCAGTCGACTAGTTCGCTCGCGAGAGCTTCTTCCATCGCGCGGCCCGGTTTTGCTCGGGAGAAGCCGATGATCCAAGCCATGGCCATCGCAGTCCGGCGGTCGCTTGGGATCTCGATAGGTACTTGGTAGTTCGCACCACCGATACGGCGTGTTTTTACTTCAAGAGAAGGCTTCGAGTTTTCGAGCGCTTGCTCAAAAGCTTCGAGGGGATTGTCGGTCTTGATGCGGGCTGCGAATTTCTCGAGCGCGCTATAGACGATGCGGCGTGCAACGGATTTTTTCCCGTCGTACATGAGTTTATTGATGAACTTCGCCAGTAGTACGCTCTTGTACACTGGATCTGGCTCTGTCTGCCGTTTTGTGGCTCGGCGTCTTCTTGACATAGGTTATTCCTTCTATTTGGTTCACCCGACCCCATATTTCTACGAGATCTGCCCTGGGGAAGCGCTTGTTCTACAAACGATTTCCGTGAGCAAGGATACTGATACGCAACATCCTGGAATTACTTAGGTTTCTTCGCGCCGTACTTGGAACGAGATTTCTTGCGGTCTTTAACTGCGCCGCAGTCTAGAGCGCCGCGAACGATGTGGTAACGTACGCCGGGAAGATCTTTAACCCTGCCGCCGCGGACCAAAACGATGCTGTGCTCTTGTAAATTGTGGCCTTCGCCTGGGATATAAGCGATGACTTCCTGGCCGTTTGACAGGCGAACCCAAGCTACTTTGCGCAATGCAGAGTTAGGCTTTTTTGGGGTCTTTGTCTTGACCTGGAGGCATACGCCCCGGCGTTGTGGGCACTGGTGAAGGGCTGGCGATTTGCGACGTTTCGTCTTAAATTGGCGTCCCTTACGTACTAGCTGATTAACTGTGGGCATGTGTGCCTTCTCCTAAAATAAATGACTAATAACGATAGCTAGAGACTATAGCCTGTCTAGAGCTTTTATTGCAAAAGTTTCCTAGGAGATGCCGTCTTTGTTTTATTTTTACTAAAATTCTGATTTTGTATGATTTAATTTATAAATTTAACTAATTAATATTTATTTATTGATAACTAATTAAATTAAAATCTATAATCAACCTTGGGTGGCTAGAGGCAACAAGGCAAAGCTTACGACGCTAAGTTTGTAACCTTAAACGGGTCCTTGATCCTCTTCCACCCACTTTTTTTTAATTTCAGGGTCGACATGTGGCAAAAGATCGTGTTTTCACTTCTTCTCCTTGTCGGCGGGTTTGGTCCTGGCTTTGCGGTCCAACAAACTCTGAGATTGCATGACATTCCTAAAGTTTTAGAGCGCTTCTTTTCCTTCCACATTGAGAATAAAGAACTTAGTCCAGTCCTTATCCGACGCGCCTTCAAAATCTACATCGAACAATTCGATCCGGATAAATCTTATCTTCTATCGCAAGAGGTGCTGCCTTATCTTCAAATCTCCGATCAAAAGGCAAATGAGATCATCAGCCGGTTAAAAGCAGGAGATTACTCCGATTTCCTCACTTTAAACGCCCTGTTTCAAAAATCGGTCCACCGCTCCGTTGCTATCCGCTCGCTCCTTGCCCAAGATCTTCTGCAACGCGATATCAGTGAGCAGATGGCCATCGGCTCTTCTAATTCAAAATATGCCTCTTCTGAATCTGAACTTGCCGAGCGGCAGCAGGTTCGGATGGTTCGATTCTTCTTCTACCATCAAAACCGCAGTCCAATTGATTCACTCGAGCGCAAAGCCAAAGTTTTTTCTCTTTTTGAAAGAAAGGTTCGACGCTCTGAGGCCAATGTCCTCTTTTTGACCGCTTCAGGCGACCCTCTTCCCAAAGAAAAAGTTGAACATTACCTTTCGACTAAAATTCTCAAATCCTTTGCAAAAAGTTTGGATACACACACCTCTTTCTTCAGCCCTGAAGAAGCCTACGAGATGCGAATGAGTCTCGAAAAGCAATTCGAAGGGGTTGGCGTTGTCCTTTCCGAGGGGATTGATGGCGTCATGATCGCTGAACTCATCAAGGGAAGCCCTGCTGAAAAATCGGGTAAAATTAAGATTAACGACCTCCTGGTTGAAATCGACGGGAAACAAGTGAATCAAATTTCCTTCGAAGATGTGCTAGACCTTCTCAAAAAGCGGGACAGGGGAGAAGTGATCCTCGGTTTTAAACGAATTGATCTGCAAGCGAAAAACGAATCCTTTTATCGCGTCTCTCTTCGCAAGCAACCCATTGAAATGGCCGATGAGCGGATCCAGACGAGCGTCGAGAAATTTGGCGATGGCGTGATCGGTAAGATCGCCCTTCACTCATTCTATGAAAATAGCGATGGCGTGAGCAGCGAAAAAGACATGCGAGAGGCAATTAAATCATTCCGCGAGCAAGGAGAGCTCCATGGCCTCATTCTCGACCTGCGAGAAAATTCGGGTGGATTCCTCAGTCAGGCAGTTAAAGTCGCAGGCCTTTTCATCTCGAACGGCGTAGTTGTGATTTCGAAGTATGGAAAAGGTGAGATGCACTATCTGCGCAACATCGTCGGCCGTCAATATTTCAGCGGACCTGTTGTGATTCTCACCTCGAAGATGTCTGCTTCAGCTGCTGAAATCGTCGCTCAAGCTCTGCAAGATTATGGCGTCGCTGTCATCGTTGGCGATGAGCGCACCTTTGGCAAAGGTTCAATCCAATATCAAACAGTGACAGACGAGAAAGCCGATCTCTTTTTCAAGGTGACTGTCGGTCGCTACTATACTCCTTCCGGTAAAAGTACCCAGATCGATGGTGTGATCGCCGATATCGAAGTACCGACTCAATACGCTCCTTACAACATCGGTGAGCGATTCCTCGAATATCCTCTTCCTCGCGATGCCGTGGATCCCGCTTACAATGACCCACTCACAGATCTCGACGAGAGAACGCAAAAAGTATTCCAGCAACGCTATCTTCCGTTCCTACAGCGCGTCGTTCCTTTCTGGAAAAAGGCTCTGCCGCAACTAAAGAAAAATAGCGCTCTTCGCCTAGCTGGCAACCCCGATTTCCAATCCTTTCTCCGCCGAGCTGAGCGCATCAAGGCCCGCCAAGCCGGACAACCGGTTAACACCATCGACGAGCCGATCCGCATAGGCCTCGAAGATCTCCAAATGCTCGAAGCCGTCAACATCGTCAAAGATATGATCCAAATCGAAGTGGACAGTCGTCCGCTAGAAGCAACTGGAACAGATTAAATCATGGATAGAGGCGTCGGGTTGCACCCCGCGCCCCGCTGGACTGGATTTTGGCTTCGACAACCAGTCGCGCCTTTCCTCATTGCCGCCAACTGCGTGGCGGCCAGCTGCACTCCCTATCGCGTCTTGCGCATCGTCGTACTCTAGTACGCCTCCTCGCCCAGACGACGCGATTTTTCTTTGCCAAAACCAGTCATCGGCTACTCCGAGCGCTCCGCTTCGCCTCGCGTCCCGTCGTAGACTAAGCCGCCAACTGCGTGGCGGCTCCGCTTCGCGTCGGCAAAAGAGATTTTAGAGGGTGTCCTGTAAGCAAAGTTTGAGTCTAAAAGAAATACAGGATCCGCTTCGCGGGAGGATCGGGCAGGATTCGCAAGATG
>JBEHXF010000081.1:0-5006 GCA_048498835.1 Chlamydiota bacterium
GGGAACGATATAACGATAAAAAGAATTAACAACTCTTATCGGCAATGAACTTTTACGAATCGGGCACGGGCACGCACACGGGCACGGGCACGACCGCTTCGCGTACAATTTGGTTCTTCTCTTTTTTCTCGGTGTTCTCTGTGTTTTATTTTTTTTAGGAGGGGGCTTCCCCGCCTCTGCGTCACTTTTTTTCTTCTCTGTGTCCTCTGTGGTAAATTGCCCACGACCTGATGCATCTTTTTCTTAAGGAAGTTGGTTGTACTCGCGAAGAGTCTGAAGATCATGCTCCAGAGCCGCAAAGTTCTCCTCCGAACCATCCGATAGATATTTATTATAATCTGTAGCGACTTTCTCACCCTGCTTCGCCACACCTGCCCTTTGGATCTCACGGATGGAAGCTTGAATGAGCTGCAGCTGCGAATCCATCACCGTTTTCAAATGCGTTTTCTCATCTGATGATGCATTCTGATAGCTCATTAACGCATTTTCAAACTTCAGCGTCGAATTTTCGAGATCTTTATGATAACTCTGTACATTTGGTGTTTTGGGAGAATTTTCCTCGTCGCCCACTTTTGACATGGTCTACATCCTTCTCATTTATAAACACATCATACGTACCTTTAGGTTTTTGACAAGGGTTGAAAGAGAAATATGTCCATTTCCATAGAGATTCAGGAGTTTTTTTTCTTCTTCGAATAAAACTGGATCAGAGCGGTGGTTCAAGGCTCTAGAAACCATCTGCGTGATAAAAGGAGCTACATTATGCTCTTCTGTTACAATACGGCAAAACTTCTTAAATCCAGCAATCGCATCCCCATCTTGTAAACAAGCCCCTAGTTCAAGTGAGAGATCTTGCCAATCTGGCTTCTCATCCATCTGAAAGTAAGTCTCATCCACCCAATCCCCATCTTCCGCCGGTAGATTCCAAAGAAAGGTCTGTCCCATCAATCGAAACGCTTGCAGCGCCGATCGATGACCGGTAAGTCGATTTTCGGCTAAAGCACCTAAATCTTTCATAAAATAGCGGGCGTGCATGCGCCCATCATAAAAGAACGGCTTTCCCGCCGATACGGCCTCAGAAAAACTCTGATCCCCTCGGACCCCTACCCAATCGCCACTTAAAGACATGAGCCTCTTCATATCTGCACCACTCACCTGACTGGGAGCGAGCAAGCGAAGTGTCTTCCCCTTTTCACTCAATTGAAAAGCATAGTCGCGCTCTGGAAGTTTGATTTCTATTCTCTTCACTCCGAAGTGGGCAGCTAAAGAGGATTTTCCAGCTCTTTCTTCCGTCCAACGGATAAACCAGCTTAAGTCAGGAGAACAAACATCAATATCAAGCTCATCTCTTTCCCACATTTTTAAAAGAGCATTCAAATAGACAGCACCCCCTATCGGCGTTGTTAAATAAGCTAAATGGAAGCGACAGTGGTTTTGATAGTGTTCAATTTCATTTGGCCCCGGCATCTCTGTTCCAAAGAGCCATTGCAGAAGAGTTTTATGCTCAATTTCACCGAAATGGGCTGACGGCATCTTTTTCACAAAGATCCCTTTTTCTAAGGCGTGCAGCCCCATCGATCTCCGCCCACTTTTCGGATGAAACCAGCTCGATTCTAGGTAACCATATTCGCCCAAAAACTCCATCTTTGCCATCGAATAAGAAGAAGAAATTCGCCGCAACTGATCCAGCAACTTTTCTGTTCCGGGAAAATAGGTCGGAATTTGCAAAATGAGATCCACTTTTCTCAAGTTTTTCGCTATTTCTTCAGAGAAAAAAGCACTTTCTGGCTCCCCCTCATAAAGCACCCATTGTACGGAAAATTCTCCAACCACCGGAAGTCGTTTCTTCGCGACAGCAATCAGTTCTACGGCATGTCCATTCTCTTTTAGAAGCTGCGCTGCTTCACACGCAGCGATCCAATCGCCAAATCCATCTGGAATGACCCATACCAATATCGCGACCTTACCAGCTTTTTGCGGATAAAGAGAAGCAATCGCCCGATCGATCGATCCCCTTTTTAATAACGCCAGATTGCGAAAAGGTTCTTTTACCTTGCTCCGCTCCAAATGGTCGCGTAGGTATACCCTTGGCAACCCTCGATACACTTTCGGTCGATACGCTTCTAGCTCTGCTTCTTTAAATTCCCGCTCATCGAGCGACATCATCCACTCCCACTCGATCCGGCTCGTCTCTCCCAACAGACGATGATAATCGCGTACGACAGCATCCAGTCCGGCTGCCGATTTTTCACGGAGCGCCTCTTCTAGAGAAGAGGGGATCTTTCCTACACCTTCATGGGCATTTTTCTGCAATAAACTGAGAACTTCCTGATGAAAATCGCTAAACATAGTCTCCGCTTAAAAATAAGACTAAGGTGCATAAAGCAAGAAACTTGCATTGTCAACAAAAAAATAGAATTCTCAACGACATTGTTTTCTCTTTTCCTCCAACCTGCTAAACTATTCGCCTAATATATAGATGGAGTTTTATATGAATGGAGTTTTTTCAATAGGAGAAATAAATCCAAGCCCGAGAAGCGAAACAAAAGTGTCTCTTGATCGGGATCTCGTTGTTCAACATTGCGCAATGAAAGTAATTTTTGACGAGGAAGTTTTCTATTCCACAGGTTCTCCCCTAGAGCTCAATATAGATGGAATAGAAACCTCTCAACAGCCGGACACTCAGATATGGACGGAGATCGAGCAAAAGGTAAATGATTTAGGTTATGAACTCCTAGTAGAACACTCGACAGACAAAACTACCGGAAATACGACCTATATTTTGAAAAAAGGTTTACACATCAATAGTCCTGATTATTGAAAAGCCGATTCGCGCACTTCGGTGTGTCGATAAGATTCCCATAAGAGGCGGAATGGCGGGCAGGTAGCGAGGAGTTCGGTTATGGATCCTTCAGCCAACTTCCGCCCTCTTTCTAGGTAAATAATTTTATCTGCATGCTCAATGGTCGAGAGACGGTGTGCAATGAGGATTTGCGTCACCTCTCCTTGTAAATTGCGCAGCGCCGCTTTAATTCGACTCTCGGAGATGGAATCGAGAGAAGAGGTCGCCTCGTCCATGATCAAAATAGGGGCTTTTTTTACCAGCGCGCGCGCAATCGCTAGCCGCTGCTGCTGACCGCCTGAAAGGGTTTTTCCCATTTCAGCTAGAAGCGTGTCATAGGTCTTTGGTAATTCTGCAATGAATTCGTGGGCATAGGCCCGTTGCGCCGCCTCAACGATCTCTTCACGTGTAAACGACCTTCCAAACGCGATGTTTTCTGCGACCGTATCAAAGAAGAGGAAGGGTCTTTGCGGGACAAAAGCAATTTGTTCGCGAAGCGATTTTTGGGTGATTGCATTCACCGGAATCCCATCGATCCGGATTTCCCCTTTTTGTACCTCATAGAGGCGGGGAAGAAGCTGTACAATCGTCGACTTACCAGCTCCCGTTGCTCCAACAATCGCAACAATCTCACCTCGCTTAACGGTAAAGCTGAGATCTTTCAAGATCCACTCGTCGCGGTACTTAAACCAGACTTTGTCAAATTCAAGGATGTTCTTAAAACCCGAGAGAGTCACAGCTCCCTCTTGATCTTGAATTTGCGGCTTAAGATCGAGCACTTCAAACATCCGTTCTGCAGCGACCACCCCTTTTTGCACGTTGGCGTTTTCTTCAGCGAATTTTTTCACAGGTTCGTAAAAAAGATGGAGAAGGCCGCAGAACATGAGAAGCTGACCGACCGTCATGTGGAGAGTGTAGAGCCCAAAAAGAACGACAATAGCCAGACAGCAGGTGGCAATTAAGTGTAGAAGAGGTCTTGTGAGAAGGCCATATTTTGCGCTCTTGCTCTCGAGCATTGCCATTTGATCGTTTTGCTCTTTGTACTTGCGCAGAGAAAAGGCCTCCATCGCAAAAACTTTTACTGTTTGAATGCCCGAGATAAAATCGAGAAGGACGGAGGAAAATGTCTCTTGGTTTTTCTGCAATTGCCGCGTAATCCGCTTTACCTGTCTCGTCAAATAAATCACGGGAAGAATAATCAATGGTAGGCCCAAAAAGATAATCATCGAGAGCTGCCAGGATAGATAAAAACAGGCGGCGAGTGTTGAAACAACCGTAAAAGGTGTCTGAAAATAGTTTGTCAGACAGGAGTTGAGCGAAGAGGCGATCTGTCCTGCGTCACCAACAGCGCGAGAAGAGAGGCTGCCCAGGTTTTGTTCTTGATAAAAGCTCAAGGGAAGCGATTGAATATGCTCAAAGTATTGCTGCCGCAAATCGCGCGTGATGCGGATCGAAAGGAGCTGCGTAAAATAGCGGGCCGCAAACAGAGTGACTGCTTTATAAAGAGCTACCGCCGTAAGAATCATGATTAGAAGAGAGAAGTTTTGCTCAATATCGAAATGAGAAGAGACTTTATGCATCACGAGATTGAGTGGATTGGCATCTTTTCTCTGCGCAATAAAGAGCGCCGCATCGTGTTTTGTGATCGCTCCATCGCCATTTCGGTCGATTTGATCCCATTTTCTAACAACTTCTTCGAGTTTGATCTTATCTTTGATTTTCTTTCCGTCTGAACTGAACAGAGTGAAAAAATCAGCTCCAGAATTAGCCATGAGTCCAACGGAAAACATTTCCGATTGATTGGCGATCGTGAGGAAAAGAAGGCTGACAAGAGTTAAAATCGCCAGTGTGAGATGGCGTGTATTTCTAAGGGCTGCTAAGAGAAGTAGTTTCATGAACCACGGGATTAGAGATTCGTGATTCAAATTTGCCCATTTTCCGGAATTTTTGGTAGCGATTTTCTAAGAGTTGTTCAGGAGCGACTGCTTTCAACTGATCCCAAGTTTCCAAAATGAAGTTTTTTACCGACTGATAAGCCTCTTTTGGCTCGAGGTGTGCACCACCGAGAGGCTCTGGGATCATCTCATCCACAATACCGAGTTCAAGCAGATCTTCAACATGCATTTTCAATGCGGAAGCGGCTGTGGCATTTTTCGATGGATCT
>JBEHXF010000082.1:0-4348 GCA_048498835.1 Chlamydiota bacterium
GCGGAATGTGTTGTAAGTGCAGTTTGGTAAGTATTTTTGATCCAAAAAAACGTGCTTTACTCTCACGGTACTCTTTGAATCTGGAGATGCTATAATATGAACTATTGCGCCTGGAAAGGTATTTACAACTGTATGTGGCCCGATCGCAAATGTCTTTATGTGATGGAATTCTTTAGGCTCTATCTTCAGGAATTCTCTGTAACCTTGTTCTTGAAGGTATTGGAGAATTTCTGGCGGTATGTTGTTAGCATAGGGAGGTAAGGCAGCCATAATCTTTTTAACCTATTGGATTTTCATGGGAATAAGTATGGGTCGGTTGCAGGAATTATGTAAATTGAATTTCTGGGATTTATTTAAAATGGAAAGTGGCTTTTTTCTTCTAATTCTATTTACTATGAACAGTCAAGAACACCGTCTTGTGATTCAAGTCAATTGGGAGTTTTGTGCTCAATAGAATCAGTTGAATTTATTTTTGAAAGATTCCCAATGGTTTGCTCATAAGCAATATCGATATAATCTTTATCTAAATTATTTTTCATTGCTTTCAGAAAAGCTAGGTATGTTTTGTTAACGACGTTGTCGGGCACTATTTTCTTGTCTTTATAATAAAATATCGTTTGATGAGTTAGAGGAGCATATGTTTTCGGATCGGAATTTGGTATATATTTACCATTCCAAAAAACGTAATCAGAAAAATAGACAGTATTATTGCAAAGGTAGTTAGTATTATTAAAAGGTTGCTCAATATTGTTAGTTTCTTTAGTTAAAACCCAAATAACCGCTGCGGGAAAATCGGATAATCCTCTATGAGGGCAAACTGCAAAAGTACCCGATAAGTTTGGATTTGTGTGTATTTCATTAATTTGATCGCCGCTATATTTATATTCTCGACAGCCTTGTTCAACAAGGTAATCGCAAATTTCAGGAGGGAGATGTTTGCCCAGTTCTGAATTTCGGGATAAAAGAGGTGTAGCCATGCAATTTCTCGTTTTGAATCAAACTAGAATAGGTGTTGTCTCTAATTAATTAAAGACGTTTTTCTTAGCTTCTTTCCGATAGAAAATTGATTTTTTACTTTGTGGAATGGGGAGAAGAGGCAGAATCGCCTTTTCTCTTTCGGATCTTTGTGTAAAAATAGTTGGGTTAGCAGAGGATCGAATATGTTCCAATTTGAGCAAGGTGAGAGCTTCCCCAAACGCGAAGAGCGCGTTCAGCGGTTTTGGGAGGGTGAGGGGATTTTTAAGAAGTCGGTAGAGGGACGGAAGGGCAAGCCTCTGTTCTCTTTTTATGACGGGCCGCCGTTTGCGACGGGCCTTCCTCACTATGGCCACTTGCTCGCTGGAACAATCAAGGATGTGGTGCCCAGATTTAAGACGATGAAGGGTTTTTGCGTGCCGAGGCGATTTGGCTGGGACTGCCACGGCTTGCCGGTTGAGAATGAGATTGAGAAGGCGCGGGAGCTGTCTGGCGCGACGGCGATTGAGGCGTTTGGAATTGCCAATTTCAACGAAGAGTGCCGAAGCATCGTCTTGAGATATACGGGTGAGTGGAAAAAGACGGTGGACCGGATGGGTCGCTGGGTTGATTTCGACCAGACTTATCGGACGATGGATTTGCCGTTTATGGAGTCGGTTTGGTGGGCCTTTAAACAACTGGCTGATCAGGGACTGGTCTATGAGGGCTTTAAGGTGATGCCGTTCTCCGTGAAGTTGGGAACGCCACTGTCGAATTTTGAAGCGAATTTAAATTACAAAGATGTCGACGATCCGTCAGTGACGATGGCGTTTCAGAGCGTGGATGATCCAGAGCTGAGTTATTTGGCGTGGACGACAACACCTTGGACGCTTCCGTCGAACTTGGCGTTGATGGTTGGGCCCGATTTGGATTATGTGAAAGTACGCGATCCAAAGAGCGGCAAGTTGTACGTGCTGGGCGAGGGACGAGTAGGCGCTGTGTTTAAAGAGGGCGCCGAGGTGCTGGAGCGGATGAAGGGTCGCGATTTGAAAGATCGGAGATACCAGCCGCTATTTCCGTTTTTTGCTGATAAACAGGCGTTTCGAATTTTGCTGGAAGAGGGTGTATCGGTCGAAGACGGAACGGGAATCGTGCATAGCGCGCCCGCTTTTGGCGAGATGGACTTTTTTGCGTGCAAGCGCGAAGGGATTGAACTCGTTTGTCCGGTCGATGCAAATGGGCGATTTACGAATGAAGTGCCTCCTTATGCAGGCGTGTTGGTGAAAGATGCGGACAAGCAGATCATCGCCGATTTGAAAAAGCAAGGACGAGTCTTTCATCAGGCGACCATCCGACATAGATATCCGTTTTGCTGGCGATCCGATACGCCGCTGATTTACAAGGCGGTGAGCACGTGGTTTGTCGCGGTTGAGAAGATCAAAGAGAAGCTGCTGGCAGCCAACGAACAGATCCGCTGGGTGCCTGAACACATCAAAGAAGGGCGTTTTGGCAAGTGGCTAGAAAATGCGAGAGATTGGGCGATCAGCCGAAATCGCTACTGGGGTACGCCGATTCCGATCTGGCGGAGCGAAGAGGGCGATCTGCATGTGATGGGCAGCATTGAAGAGCTGGAGAGGTTGACGGGTGAGAAAGTGACCGACTTGCATCGTCATAAGATCGACCATTTGACGTTTGTGAAAAATGGGAAAGAATATCGACGGATCACCGAAGTGTTTGACTGTTGGTTTGAGTCGGGTTCGATGCCGTATGCGCAAAATCACTATCCGTTTGAGCACAAGAAAGAGTTTGAAGCGAGCTTCCCTGCTGATTTCATTGCGGAAGGGTTGGATCAGACACGCGGTTGGTTTTATACGCTGACCGTTTTATCTGCCGCGCTCTTTAATAAGCCGGCGTTTAAGAATGTGATCGTCAACGGCATCATCTTGGCCGAAGATGGGAACAAAATGTCCAAGCGGCTGAAAAACTATCCCGATCCGGAGAAAGTGATCAACCAGTTTGGCGCCGATGCGATCCGACTCTACATGATGAATAGTCCTGCGGTGAAGGCGGATGATCTTCGCTTTTCTGAGCGGGGCGTTGAACATGTGTTGAGACAGGTTTTGATTCCGTATTGGAATTCGTTTGTCTTCTTATCGACCTATGCAAAAATCTACCAATGGACGCCTGCGATCGTAAAGAAACCGGCCGCTTTGATCGACCGGTGGATTTTATCGATGACGCAGAAATTGATTCGCGATGTTGAGACTGGGTTGGAGCAGTATGAGTTGACTCAGGCAGTCGAGCCGCTGGTGGGCTTCGTCGATCAATTGACGAACTGGTACATCCGCAGATGCCGCAGCCGTTTTTGGGCCGATGAAGATTCGCAAGATCGAAGAGAGGCTTTTGGAACGCTTTATACTGTGCTCTTGCAGCTGTCGAAGGTAGCGGCGCCGTTTATCCCATTCTTAACCGATGCAGTCTATCAAGAGTTGAAAGTCGCTGGCATGCCTGAATCGGTGCACTTATGCGACTTCCCCGCTTATGACGGTTCGCTCCGCGACGAAGAACTCGAAAAAGAAGTGCAAGCGGCGCAAGCGGCGGTTTCTCTTGGCCATGCTTTGAGAAAAGAGTACAAATTAAAAGTGCGGCAGCCATTGGCGAGGGCTCACTTAATCACTTCGAACCGAGAGCTTTTGCAGGCGCTGAAAAAACAAGAGCAGCTCATTGCTGATGAGCTCAATGTGAAAGCGATTGAATTGCATGGGGAAGAGGGAGCTTTTGTCCAGTGGACCGCTAAACCGAATTTCCCGGTGTTGGGCAAAAAAATTGGGAAGTTGATCCCCCAGGCTCAGAAAGTGATTGGAGCTTTTGATCGAAAGCAGATTTTGGCATTAGCGGCGGGTAAAAGCCTCGACGTGGAGATTGGCGGCGAACGAGTGACGTTAGAGCCGGCTGATGTGCAAATTGAGCGGAAAGTGAAAGAGGGGCTCGCAGCTGGGAATGAAGGAGAGTTGACGGTCGCTCTCGATACTGCTTTAAATGATGATTTGATCCAGGAAGGATTGGCGCGGGAGTTGGTCAATAAGATCAACACGACACGTCGCGAAATGGGTCTTGAAGTAACCGATCGGATCAAGATTCAGATGCAGGCGACGAAGGCGGTAGAGGCCTCTTTCCGCGCATTTGAATCGTATATTACGGGTGAGACGCTGGCGGTCGATGTGCAGTTCGGCCCGTGTGAAGGAACTCCGTGGGATTTAAACGGCGAAGAAGTTTGTCTTTCCGTTCAAAAAACATAAAGTTCTTGTAAAGAATGGTGTAAAAAATTAGTTTACAGCTTCTGGGTAACAACAGGAGCTGTTATGTCCCATGTCCCTGGAGCCTCATCAGAACG
>JBEHXF010000083.1:0-4282 GCA_048498835.1 Chlamydiota bacterium
CCGTCAAGCCGATACGGCGCTCAGGCAGATCGAGGTCAAAAAAGAGAAGCACAGCTTCGACGGTCCAGTGTGCTTTATAGGTCGAATGGGAGTAGAGGCGATGGTAACCAGCTGTGACGGCGAGGCCGGAGATGAAAACGAGCGAGATCGTTGTGACGACAAGTGCGGCTGAAGGTAGTCCCTTAAAAAAGTAAAGAGGGAGTGCAATGCATAAAAAGAGGTGGTACCCCAAAATAAAAAGAAGAGGTGTCCAATGGATTTTATCTGTTCTCATGAAGGCCCTTTTTCGAAATGCGCCGGATTGGGATCAACAACGCGTTGATCGCCAGAAAAGTAAGAAAAGAGAGGTAAGCTACTTTTCGGTCAATGGGGCAATTCGGAAGAGGGGGAAACCAACTGGTTTCCAACAAGAGGAGTTTGTAAATCGAAAGACCCAATCCAATGAGGGTCTGTGGAAGAAGATAAGAAGCGATTTTGTAAAAGTTATGCCAAGCAGCGATCCCTGCCATGATCATAAGAGGATAGAGACAGATTCGCTCAAACCAGTCGATGGGGCAAGGAGGGATACGGGCGATTTCACTGAAATAAAGACCGACGAAGCTCGAAGCTGTCGCTAGGACCCAAATGATGCATAGTCCGTATTTTCGCATCATTTTTTTGTAACCTCTTCATTTGCAATAGCTTCTGCCTTGCCTTCTCTGGCCTGAGGCCAGAAAAAAAGAGCTCCCGCTGCAAAGGCGAACAGGAAGAAGGCCAGGACAGTCAAAATTAAAAATCTAGGTGGGTGTATCTCTTTCATATGGGTATGAGCATCGCATGATGTGAATTTTTGACAAAGAAAAAAGAAGTCTTGTCATCATTGAATTATTTACTCGATTTGAACCAATACAGCAGAACATGTTATCTTCCAATCATGCGAGGTGATAATGGAAGAGATGATTGAAGCAAAGGTAAAACCAGAAGTAGTTTGGCAAGCCTGGGAGCGCGCTCACGCCCAACACGGCCAAGGAGGACTGATTGAAGGGCAAACAGGTGAGAGCAAGGCCGAAGGAAAAAGTCGTTTTCGCTACAAAGTATTCGATGTGGTCCCGGGAAAACAATTTTCGATTGTCTGGAAGACGCTTTTCGTTCGACTTCTTTTTAGCCACTCTGTAAAACCAACTGTTCGCGGCGCAGAAATTCGCTATAACGTCCAAATCAAAGGCCCTTTTGCATGGCCGATTCGCTGGCTTCTCGGAAAGAAAATTCAAAACAACATCAGTCATGTTTTGAAGACGATTGTGAAACAATTAGAACAGCAGAGCGTAAAATAAGCGAATCACCGGCGAGGCGCGGAGCGAATAACCGGGCAGGAATCCTTGCGCTTTATAACCAAATTCAGTTTCAAAGCCCGAGCGTTTGCTTTGGTAGGCGAAAAGAATCGACCCCGCAGCTCCATATCGCACTTTGAATTGCTCTGAATATGGATAGAGCGGATCGTGTTTATCGGGTTTGACATCGAAATTGATATCATAGATCGACACATTTCCTGGTGTGAGAAGTAACTTAGGTTGTCGCCAAGCGTCAAAACGAGCGCCAAACGACCAGCGATGGATATTCCAGATGCTGGGCGCAAAAAAACCAAGGCCATAATAATCGTTCTTAGCGTGCTCGCCCCCTTTCACATAAAAATAGACCGGTTTATTCCTTTTTAAAAGGTAGTTTTCGATAAAAAACTCTGGCCCAAACGGAGTCAGTCCGAGTCGCACGCCCGGTAAATAGCCCCAATCCCAAACAGGGATCATCGGAATTTTGCTCTCTTTGCCAGAAGAGAGATAATGGAACCAGGAGTAAATCGAATAAAAAGTAAAGGGATCGCCGAGATTGATCCAGGAGAGAGAGCGAAGTCTTGCGCCGCTTAAAAAATTAGACGGATATGTGTAATTGAGCGAGTGGATGTAGTCATTGATGTCATGTCCATCGAGCGAACCCTGTGTTTTGAGTGTACCGATGTACAGATTTAAATCTTGCTGACAGAGCAAATAGAGAACCGATTGGCGTGGATCGATCCAATTTGCCTGAAGCCATTTCAGTTTTGTGATCTGCGCTAAAATGGCTGTCGATTCGACACCCGCCATAGCAGCAGAGGTGGCTTCGGTGGTGGTGAAGTTGGTCGAGTAATAGTAGGATGTCGCTCCACCTCCAGAACCGTAGGGAGGAGGAGTTCCAAAGTGATAGCCCGAAACGTGAGCTCTTGGAGTATCTCGAAGGCGGTAACCATGGCCAAAGACTTCGTGCTGAACCACAGTGGCTAAATAATTGATGGGGAGCCAAATAAAGACCAGCTCGCTCAAGCGCCACATTCTCGCTGCTGCTTGCTTTGAATAATAGATGGGGCTTTTGCCGATAAAATAGCCCTCAGTTCTTTCAAGAATCCGGTGGGCGAAGAGAACATCCTCGCCGCCTGAATAGGGAGAAAAGTCGATATCCCAGCCCAATTTGTAAACCGCTTCGTGAAATTGAACGGGAGGATTTGGCTTCTGTTCAAAGACAAGTTGAACGGAAGCATTTAACCCACAAGCTATAATTAAAGAGAGGAAGAAAGGCTTCATGGGAGGCGATTATTTCCCGCTGAAAGGCAGAAGTCAACAAAAACGGTGGATTATTACTCCTCATTTAGGTTAGAACTGTTGGATGCGTTGCACAGGTTATTGCACAGCTGCTAGTTATGATATTCAGCGGCTCTTTCAGTTCTTACAAGTCAGCGGAACCTCGCAGCTCTTTCGCGATGTGATTCACACACATCCAAAAGATGATCAAGGGACGAAGCGAGACGTCTTTTATTTTCCCTATGGCGTCGTTCTTTTTTGGGGGTTTTCAGAAGAAGAGGAGCGCGGTTTTCTCTCTTCCTTAAAAAAATTCGAGCGCGAGCCTCTCCCAAAAGCTGAAATTGACGAATTTAGCTTTTCCTACGGTGATAAGATGCAGATTGAGCAAGATGAGATCTGCCTACAGAAAAAAGATGCCCTCACAAAGCTAGCGATTTCCTATGCCATCGGCCAGTCGATCAAGTTGACCGTATTTGAAGAGGTGGTGTTGAGAACCATTGAACACACCAAGCAAATTCCGAAAAACTTGGCCATTCGCGGAAAAATCTCCCTTTCTCGTCGTGAAACTTCGAAAAAGATGGGAGAGCTATTTATGGAGCGAAGCTACATCAACCTCCATACCGAAATTCTCGATACACCTGAATTTTTCTGGGAACATTCTGAGCTCGAACCCTTCTATCGACGCATTGTCCACTATCTCGATGTGAACAAACGGGTCGAATTGCTCAACCGACGCCTCACCCTCATGCACGATTTGTACGAAATTTTAAGCAACGAACTCAATCATCAGCACTCTTCTAGGCTTGAGATCACAATCATCGTCCTCATCGTCATTGAAGTGGTCTTAGCCCTTTTGAGAGACTTATTCCATCTCATCTAAGAAAGAGTTTTGATTTTGATCGCTTCGGGGCCTTTACGACCAAAAGTCTGCTCATATTCGACCCGCTGCCCTTCGTCGATGTGTCGATTCGGCGTTTCTACGTTGTTAATATCAAAAAAGATATCTCTTTCGCCTGAATCGGGAGCGATATAACCGTATCCTTTTTCAGCATGATATAAACGAACGGTGCCTGTAGCCATGATAGGGACTCCTATACTTAGAGGGTGTTTGGTAATAAAATTTCGATCGATGAAACATTTTTTATCAAACACCCTCTTAACCTCACGCTAGCACGGGAGTCGATTTTCGGCTATTCGGGCATTTCTGAAGGATCTTTTGAAAGGACCTCTTTTTCCCCTTCCGTCCTAGCGACTAAGACAGCGCAGCAACTGTCGGAGAAAACGTTCACAGTTGTGCGGCACATATCTAAAAGTCTATCCACAGCGATGAAAAGGCCGATCCCTTCCAAAGGAAGGCCGATCACTTTTAAAATGACCAAGATCGCCACAAGACTTGCCGAGGGAATGCCTGCCACTCCGATTGAAGTGACTAAAGCGAGCAGGACAACTAAAAATTGCGTAGCAAAGGACATTTCAATTCCATAAGCCTGTGCGATGAACATGGCGGCGACGCACTCGTAGAGAGCGGAGCCAGACATATTGATTGAAGTGCCGAGCGGAACGACGAGAGAGCAGATTCGGTTTGAGACGCCAGCTCGCTTCTCAACACAGTCGATGGTAACGGGAAGGGTTGCGGAAGAAGAACTGGTAGAAAATGCGGTCACAAGAGCCGGACCCATTGCCTTCACATGTCG
>JBEHXF010000084.1:0-3801 GCA_048498835.1 Chlamydiota bacterium
AATTTCACCAATATCCCAGTATTTTCCACCAGATCCCCCCTGCTAGGGTCCAAATACCGATATTGAGGACGGAGACAATCCCGCCAATTTTCCACCATTCACCGACAGTCGTGTAGCCTGCCCCAAAGAGAATAGGCGCAGGTCCTGAACCGTAGTGGGTCAACCCGCCGAATAGGCTGCTATAAAAAGCGAGCATAAGCGCAGCGAGCTCAGGAGGCGTCCCAATAGCAATCGAAACGATGAGCAAGGGTGCATACATAGCGCCGACATGGGCTACGTTACTCGCAAAGAAATAATGGGAGTAGAAATAGACGAGGCTTACGATCAAGAAGCCGACGATCCAATCAAATCCCGATACATTATGGACCACCCACTGGCTAAACCAAGTCGTCAGGCCGAATTTATTGAGAAAGCTCGCGAGCGTGATCAAGGTTGAAAACCAGATGAAGGTATCCCACGCCCCATGCTCAGCCAGGATGTCTTTCCACTGGAGTGTATCGGTCAAAAGGAGAATCGAAAGACCAATCATCGCTGCGACGGTCGCTTTCATTCCAAAGATAGGTCCGAAAATCCACAGGACCAGAAGAAGAATGAAAATGCCGAGCATGATCCACTCTTTGCCTTTCATCGGACCCATGTGAGCTAATTTTTCACGAGCCATCTCACGTGCGTGTGGCGTCTGTCGAATCGTCGGCGGCGCGATTTTATAAATGAGATAAGGAACCAATATAAGACTCAATAAACCTGGAACAATCGCAGCAATCGCCCATCCCGCCCAAGTGAGATGAACGCCTTGCTCCAGAGCGAGCTGCGCGATCAGTGGGTTACCTGCCATCGAGGTGAGAAACATCGCGCTCGTAACAGCCGAGCCCTGAAAAGCGGTAAGAGTTAAGTAGGCGCCCATTCTCGGATCGTGCGATTTTCCTGTAAATACATCGGCGAGCGACTTCAAAATCGGATAAATCACTCCACCAGACCTCGCCGTCAAACTCGGAATAGCAGGCGCCAAGATCAAATCAGTTGCGACCAGGCCATAGCCTAGACCTAGACTGTTTTTTCCGAGCAAACTCATCACGAGATAAGCGAGACGGCTGCCGAGTCCCGTTGAAATAAAACCCCGAGCGATGAAGAAAGCGAAGACGACGAGCCAGACGACATCATTGCTAAAGCCGCTGAATGCATCCGCAAAGGTCAATGTATCGGTCACCACTGCAACGGTTAAACCGAGAAGTGAAACAACTCCCATCGGATAGGGTTTTAAAATGATTCCAAAAATAGTGGAGACGAAGATCGCAAATAGATTCCAAGCTTGGGGCTTGACTCCTTGCGGCGCCGGACTAACCGCGATCACGAGTCCAATTGCCACCGATAAAAGGAAGAACCATCTGTTTTTGTGCTTCTTAAAAATTTCCATTGCACCCTCAAAGTCGGTTAGAAGAAAAAAATATACAGAGTGGTGTATTTTTTTCCGAGTTGAGTTATACAAAAGAATGGATATGAAAACGATCTCGCTCGGATTTCTCCTAAGCGCCACCTCCCTTTTCGCATCTCTTGATTTGCCTCTTGCTGAGTGGGCTCAAAACGGTGAAGATCGGCGAGAAGAGCTCATGCCGATTTTCGCAGAGTTGGGCTATATTAACGCCGTAGAACCAAAGTCGGCTTTTTTCGACGTGGCGATCGTCATCGGCGGCACTTACCCCAACTTTCACGGCCGAATGGAATATTTAACCATGCTCTTCAATGAAGGGATCCAATTTAAGTTGGTTGTGGTTTTAACTGACAACCGCCCTCTCACAAAGGCGGAAAAAGAAGTGCTGAAGCCGGGTCTTACAACAGAAATGGAGATGATTGAGTCGGTGATTCACACAGAATTTTCCTTCCCCTGCCCCATCGACATTAGGCCCCTAGATGAATATCTTCCTAAAAAAACGACGGCGATGATTGTCTCCAACCAACCTTTCGTCCCCTATCACCGAGCGATGCTGACCCCTCTTTTTCCAAGCGGATCTTCTATCGAGGTAGTGGGTGAAGAAGCGCCTTGCAATGTACCTATCATTCTCGTCTTAGACGCAATCGGAAAAACAGTGTATTTACAGGCTAAGAACAGATCGGACTGAGTCCCAACTCTCTTTGGACCAGGTTGGTTCAAGAAGAGTTCTCCCATTCTGAACTACATGCTCAAGCTTTTTCATTCCAACATACGCAGCTAAAACCCCAGGCGTGGAGAGGACAAACTCAATTGCTTGAATGGCAGGCGTCGGAGCTACGGGCAATTTCTCATAAAAGCTTGCGGGGAGATGCATCACCTGAGATTGCATCAGACAGGATGAGGTGAAAATCGCTATATCTTGATCTTGAGCAGCCTGAAAAATCGACTGCGATCCCTGATTTTTGATTTTGTACGCTTCCAGCATCACTAAATTAAAGGGAAGTTGAATGGCTTTCAAATGGTGATCTTTGCCGCCAGCTTGGATCGCGCATTCGACCACTTTTTTAATCTGAAGAAGGCCCGCAGTCTGTTTTTTCTGTCTAAAACCGTTCCAAGTTGCAAGCCCGTAACTCCTGATCTTCTGTTCGCGAACCTTTTCCTCTAAGAATCGAAAGCTCTCTTCTAGGCGTCGATAAAACTCTTCTTCCCCAACTGTAGCGAGCTGCAATTCTGGATTTTCAATGTAGTAAAGATCGATTGAATCAAGACCTAAATTCTTTAAGCTTGTCGCGATTTGAAAATCGAGAAAACTCGGTTTCATACAGTGAGAATCGGCAACGATATCGGCGAGTTCTAAAATGCCCATTTCAAAAAACTGCGTCCGGTGGGAAGGCACATACCCCCCTTTCGTTGAGAGAAAAAGCTGATTTCGGAAAATGCCCCGATTGGCTAATTCAATGAATACCTTTTTTAGAAGCTTTTCGCTCCGCTGCTTTCGGTCTGAAATAGAGGTGTCAAAGCAGTTGATTCCACATTGAGCTGCTTGAACGAGAGTCTGCTCATATAAGCGGTCGGTCGCCTCATCGGCAGGTCCCATGTGAGTGCCAGCTCCCAGGGCCGATAGAGTCAATCCACAAAAACTTCTCCGTTTTGTCGGATCAATGGGAGTCCATTGAAAAAACTTTTCAGTTCCCTCTGGAGTCGCCCATTTTTCAGTCATGAATGAATTCGCTTTGTCGCGAAAAGATACTTTCCTTGCGGCTTCAAACTAAAATTTAATTTCTTAAGTAATTTTTCCATTTGGAAATTTTCCATAAGTAACGATGCTGATAAAGTTTCTATCTTTTCCGCTTTAGCTACAACTAATAGTTTTTCCATCAACTTCGTTCCGATCCCCTTGTCTTGCCACTGATCTTTGACTATCATCCCAAAGGTCGCGTCTTTTGTACCGGGCAGTTTTGTCAGTCTGGCGATCCCAACGATCTCGCGCTTCGATTCTGTTTCAGCAACTAAAGCGATTTCCCGATCGTAATCGTTGCAGCAAATCCTCAAAAGCCTGTTGTGGTCCACTCGCTCCTCGTAGTTGAGCGCTTTAAAATAGCGCATGCGGAAAGATTCGTGCGAAACGTCGAGGTGAAATTGCGTTAAAAGATGCTCATCTTCTGGACGAATGGGCCTTAAAACAAGCGGCGTCCCTCCCTTGCCTTTCCAATTCTCAATGTATTGGACAGGATAGGGGCGAATGGCAGGGCGAGGCAAGTCTTCCAGTTTTAAAGCTGGGTCATGAAGAATGATCCGCGCATCTAGCGCTAAAATTCGCTCTGGAGATGCGAGAAGCGGATTGATGTCGCACTCTTTAATCCAGGGCTGCT
>JBEHXF010000085.1:0-3602 GCA_048498835.1 Chlamydiota bacterium
TCCCGACAAAAGAGGGTGAGTAATGCAAGCGAACACCCTTCGGGCTCCATGCTCTTTCAATTCTTTCGCGGCCTGAACCAGCGTCCCAGCAGTATCGCAAATATCGTCGACAATAACCACATCGCTGCCATCGACCTTGCCCACGAGATTCATCGACTCAATCACACCTGCATCGACTCGCTGCTTCACAATCACAGCCATTCTCGGCTGCAAGTCAAACGCATGTAATCCTTCGATAAACAACTTGGCCCTCTCCACACCGCCCGCATCTGGAGATACAATCACCGGATCATACAACCCGAGCCGCGCGACATAAGGGACAAAAATTGTCGAAGCAAACAGATTGTCGACTGGAACTTCGTGAAAAAAACCTTGAATTTGACCGCAGTGCAAATCGACTGCCATCACATGATCGGCGCCCGCCATTTCCAACAACATCGCTACATCAGAAGCAGAAATCGGCACCCGTCCAGACATCTTCCGATCTTGTCTTGCATAACCGTAATAAGGAATCACAGCCGTGACACTCTTAGCCGAGGCCCGCTTCATCGTTCGAATCATCAAAAATAGCTCCATCAAGCTATCGTTGACAGAGCCACTTTCAGAAATACAGGTCGACTGCAAGATAAACACATCGGTGTTGCGAACATTATCCAACACTCGAATCCGCACTTCGCCGTCGTTAAATCGCTCTACTCGCGCCGGCGTTAATCCAATCCCCAGCTCATCGGCAACCGCTTGCGCAAGCTCCGGATTACCACTTCCGGAGAAGAGTTTAATCTCTATCTCCTCACCAAAAACCGCGCAAGCAACGAATAACCAACTGACCCACCACACTTTCATACCCCTCCACAAAAAACAAAGGGCCAAAAGCGTAAATGAATATTTGATTAAGATCCACTCCTAATCAAATTCACTGTTAATGAACACGATCGACAAAGGGGTGCCTACTAAGAAAATGATTTAGAAAACGTTTGGGTAGTGCCGTTCGCGTAACCTATTTTCGTGACGACCTCTAACTTCACACCATTTACGATCCGTTGAATATTTCTTTCTTGATCATCCGTCAAATAAGGTGCAAAATCTACTCGCAAAATTCCGATAGCAAGTTCTTTTGTACGCAACTCTTCCTTAGTTAGATTCGACAGAGCAATCCGAATCCTTTTCTCACCAGGTAAGTATTCATACTTGTCCGTTTTTTGAGGATCAATAACAGCCTTTGAATTCCTTAAATCGACGCTAACAAAACCTAAACTCATACCATCTCCCAATCTTCTTTTTATTCTGTCTTAAAGATTTCGCGAAAAGTGTTTAAAACTTTCTTTTGTTCTGGAGTAGCAAGCGCGTCTAAACTGATTTTATAAGGATGCTGGAATTTACATCTTAAGATTGGAACCCACAAAATCCCGTTTTGTAATTCTTCTTTTGCTATTTTATCTAAATGTACGGTGACTGTTTTATTGGCAGTATCTGCCGTAATTTTCTTGCTTGGAGCAAATTTTGGAAATGGTTTTATGGAAAATGTAATTGAATTGGAGGCGGCTACTGACATCTTGAAATTCCTTTAAAAAAAACGGAAGGAGTCTAGCAGCCGCGTCTCTTTTTACGCAATTGAGGCTAAAATCCAATCGCAGCAATAAAGGCTTTCCAGTCGACTGTTCCAACGAAAAGACCCAGAGCGCAAATTTGCGCAGCACGCCAGTTCACCTTCTCTTGATAGAGCCGCTGGCTCCAGAGATTCGAAAGGACAATGGTCGCAATCGAGTAGAGAGGAAAGATGATCGCGTTTTCTAAACCAGAAGCGAGTTCCGTTCCCTTGATGAGGAAAAAGGTGCAAAGGCTATTGGAAATACCGCCCCCAATTCCATTTGTCCACTCTTTGGCATAGGGTTTCCGCGATTCGTTTTGAACGTAGACTCCAATCTGCACAAGGGCCGCTCCTAGGTAGAGCATCGGCATGAACCACTGACTTCGGATCGTCTCAGCAGTGAAAAAACTCGCGAGTTCTTCCGGGTGAGGCGCATTCAAAAGCATCGCTCGCCATTGGAAAATCACAAGTAACAGAACGTGGAGCGAAAACATCGCCACCGAAAATAAAATCCACATCTTCCGGTTTTGCAATCCCTGCATGCCCCGTCCCGCCCAGTAGAGTCCTGCAAGCACTAACATCGAACCAATCGCATGCCACGCAGTGTAGAGAAAGCCGAAGAAGACAGCCATCACAACGCCCGGCATGACGGTCGCACCACACAAGATGGAAAAGGTCAGACCTGGCGGCCCATTCTCAAGCGCTTTTCCTAAAAAAATCAACATGACGGCCAAAACAAGCCCCGAGAACAATCCGAGAAGAGCGATCGGCGCGTTGAGAGCATAGGCTCCTTCTGTGATCGGACCGATGAGGAGAGCGATGAGGAAAGCGATCGACATTTGGATCATCAAATAAGCTCTGGTCGTTCCTCCCGCATCGATGCTGCGACGCATAAAAAGATTCGAGGCCGCGCAAAAACAGGCGGAGAGCAAAACAGCCATTAAACCCATAAAAAATCCTTTTTCAATCGACCATCTAGAATACCCACTCTGACAAATCCCATCAATTTAAAGAGCAAGTCATTCAAAATAAGTTTGTTATATATTCTACCAAAGCATTGGGCAAATTATTCATCCGCGCGTATAATCTAGCGTTTAGTGTCCAGCACAAGGAACGGATATGCGCGCTTGTTCACTTCTCGCCCTTTGCGCCTTTGCTTTTTCGCCTCTTTCCCTCCCCGCCCAATCTCCTCTTCCCGAGGAAGAAGGTCTTTCTCTGCGCCGCATCGCCGATTTTTGGCAGGAAGGCGAATACCAAATCGCCAAGAGCCAAATGGAGGAATTTCTCTCCCGTTTCCCAGATAGCCCCTATGCTGAAACTCTCTGTGTCGCCCTCGCCGACCTCTATATGCGAGAAAAAAATTACACCACCGCCCTCGAATACTATGCCCGCGTCCATGCCGACGAGCTCGCTGAGCGCGTTTTCCTGAACCGGATGCAGTGCCTCTATCACATGCAGTGGTACGCAACACTCGCCGATGAGTGTGAGGCTTATCTTCAAAAAGAAGAATCGACCGATCCCAAAATGCGCCTTCAGGCCACCTATCTTCTCGCCATTTCCCTCTACCAACAGTGCCTCAACGTCGCGAAAGAACCCGAATCGCTCAACGCCCTTGCCCTCCGCGCGAAACCCCACTTTGAAGAGCTTTTCAAAACAGAATTATCAGAAGAAATCGCCCAAGCTTTTGCCCACCTCTGCTGCATCCTCAACGACTATGAAGGGGCCGCGGCCATCTACCTCGATCTCGCAAAACAAGCCTCCGACGGAGAAAAGCTCCTCTTTCAAGCAGCTCTTCTCCAATCAAAATACGACAAGGATCTCGCTCTCGAAACCTTTCAGAGCATCTCCGCGAAAGGAGGCCAACATGCGAAAGAGGCCGCCTACAATCGGCTGATCCTCACCTTCGATCAGGGCCGCTTCGCCGAAATTGCAGAAGCAAAACAGACCCTTCTCAAAGAAATCCCCGCAGAGCGAACGGGTCTTGCCCGACTCATCATCGGCAAAAGCCTGCTCG
>JBEHXF010000086.1:0-3464 GCA_048498835.1 Chlamydiota bacterium
CATCTAGATTAATTAGATGCCCATACTTTAGCTATTCCTTTTCACTGATCTGATAAATATTCACTTTATCCGCTCGCTTTCCTAGATCTAAGCTATAAACTATGTGGGTGCCGAGCGTAACCGAACCCGTTTGTTTCTGGACAAAAGGAGGAGAATAGTCCGTGCTGTTAGAATGACGATAAAAACTATTCTCTTTTTGGTTATATACAACTACAGTAATTGCAGCTTTTCCTTCATCAGGCTTTGTGTCTTCGAAAATGTAAGCGAGAATCTTTGGCTGATTTTTCATTGCCTCGAAGGTTTCCGGCAGATTTACAACGGACTCGATTTTGGTAACTTTGTGAGGCGCCTGCAATTTCTCAATGATTTCAGGTAAAGTTAAAGTTTTTTTCGCAGTACTTCTTATATTTTGAGCTTGATCCTCAATCTCTCTAGCAACCTGAATATCTAGTTTCTCTCCAGCCTTGAGGCCAAGAATAACGAGTACGGCTGCGATCAGCGGAACGCCATCTTTCTCCTGCCCAGCCGATGGTGACTTGGCCTCCTCTACTGGCCGTGGTTTTTTTACGTGAACACGCTTCGTTCCATCGCCCTCATTGAGAGTTACTGGAATTGCAATCGGTCCGCTGTCATCGGAGTGGACAGGTGATTCGGGATGTCCACTTTTCTTTGAGCTGAAGTCTGGAGATGTTTCTCTCTCGGGAATTTGAAAAGATGCCGCGTCTGCATTGATTGAAATTGCATCCAACTCATCTTGATTTAACTTCTCATCGGACTTAACTACATTATCTGGCGCGCTTTCTGGATCAGTAAAGGTCCGCATTTCTGTACTTGAGGTATGCTCGATCTCTTCAGGAATCGTGGAGAGCGTTGTTGTTTGAGAAACCGCTTCTTCTGTTTTAGAGTTTGTCTGAGGATTTTCAGCTGGGGTTTGGGAAGTAGACTGCTCTGTGGCTTCAGATTTAGAAGCAGTAAAGCATCCGCAGAAAAGACAAGAGAGAAGTGATTGGATGGCGCTGCAGATCGAATCGACGATCGATTGCAGACAACCCCAGGAGCTAGAATCGGCAGTGGAGACCCTCGTCGGATCCAGTGGCTCAACTGAAGGTGGCGCGTCAGCAATGGCCTTAAGAGCAGCGCCAATTGGTTCTAGCCCTGCTTGGGTGGTTTGAGCCGGTAAGATATTTCCAGATCTAGCTTCTGCAACAGGTAACATAATAGCCTCAGGTTTTCTTGTTTATCAACTTTTTTATCTCATGAGCTTCACAATTACATACTGAGATCCGCTGAGAGCGCTATCCATGCGGCTAAGCAAGGCGTTAAGAACCGACTCAGTATCTGGAAACGACTTCAGCTCGCATTTCTTATTTTTATTCAGGGGATCAAAGAAATAGTAAATTTTTGCATTGTGGTCATAAATAATCGAACACTGAAAGCACCCGCTTTCCACGCAGATACCTCTTACGCCAACCTCGTTAGGATTGACTCTTAGCTCTGCCAGAGCAGCGCGAGCTTCTCGCATGAATGTCCGCAAATCTTCGGTCTCAATTAGCTGCGGTAAAGAAGAAGGAGGAAGTACATCATCAATTGCACTATTATTGAAATCCTTGAAATGACCTGCTAGAGTTACGCCCTCTCCGGTCATGTAGTTGCAAATTTGATTTAAAGTTGCGTCCGTAGCATGCTCTTCTCTGCCGCTATCTGCTTCTATGAGAACGTTGCGAAGTAGCTCCTCGTCTAGCTCTTCACCAAACCTTAGCGCCTCTAAACCCTTAACGATAAAGTCGATAACGGATAACGGAGGAATTCCTGCATATTCAGAATCCGATGGAATGGACTCTATTTCGATTCCAGGCCTTTCCTCAAAAGCAGGCGTTGGCGATTGCTCGATTTTTTTGCAGCAGAAGCAAGAGAAGATTTTCTCAACCACAGAACAAATGCAGTCGATGATCGGCTGCAGACAGCCCCATGAGTTTGCTTTCGCGATAGTTACGCGATTTACTTGAGTAGAATCTGTTTGCTGAACGGTATATGTTGCAGACGGAGCAGATGTTACAGGCGTCATAAAAACCTCGTTAGTCCGAATCGTCGTTATCGGTTTTGCATTCGTTTTGCTGCGGCTTGCTTTGCGCCGGAGGAGAGAAAAGATTAGCAAATACATTCCATTCTTTTGCTCGTCTAGCAAGAGGGGCTGGCATAATGGGGGTGCTAGGACAAGTTGTCGCTTTTAGATCTTCTGGAGGAGGAGCTATTTCTAAGTGGAGTTTTCTGACTCGCTTTGGAAATAAAGGTATTGGAGGTGCAGAAGCGGGTCTTTGAATAGCTGCCACAGCTTCTGTAATTGGCGCACTTGAAAGAGGAGATCTCTCGCCTACTTCAGAACCTTGAACAGAAACTTGTGAAACAGGAGTTGATGACATGCTACCTCTTTTTTGAAAAAGAGGGAGAGTCTGCTCTTGTCTGAAATTTATTTCAACAAAATCGATCGAGAGTTTTTTTCTGTCGACTATTTAGATGCTACACGTAGAATAGGACGATGATAGAGGGAAGATTATGCGCATTTTTCATTCTTTAGGACATGTTGTCGGTGGGTCTCTATTAATTGCAGGAACAACGATCGGCGTCGGCATGCTCGCCCTGCCTGTTGCGACTGGGCCTGGCGGCTTCATTCCTTCTTGCACCATCTATCTCGCGTGCTGGCTCTTCATGTTATGCACAGGATTTCTCTTAGTTGAAGTGAGTCTTGCAATGCCGGAAGATACCAGTTTTATCTCCATGGCTGAACGGGTGCTTGGGCCGGTCGGAAGAATGATTTTCTGGGTTGTCTATCTCTTCTTATTTGTCACTGTGATGATTGCTCACGTATCGGGTGGTGGGGCGATTTTAATGCAAATTCCGGGTTGGCCCTTCCCTTCTTGGCTCTCTGCGGTCTTGTATACGGCGATCTTCGCCCCGGTTGTTTACCTCGGAGCCCGCTCTGTCGATCGATTGAACATGGCGCTTATTTCCGGTGTGGTGCTCTTCTATATTGGATTCGTCGCTGTTTCAAGCAGCTCCGTGCAACTCAACTTGCTCGACTATGCAAATTGGGGCAAGGCGTGGCTTGCGCTTCCCATTCTCTTCACCGCTTTTACTTACCAGGTCATCATCCCCACTTTGATGACCTACATGAAGCGCGACGTGAGAAAAATTCGGTTGGCGATTTTCTTTGGCTCGGCCATTCCGCTTGTAATCTATCTCGTTTGGCAATTTGTCATTTTGGGAATCATTCCACCCGAAGGGGATCATGGCTTGATTCAAGCTGGAAAATTGGGTCAAAATGCCGTGTCGCCACTTAAGTATTTTGTGAAGAGCGAATGGATTTTAGTCTTTAGCAATTGGTTTGCTTTCTTCGCTTTGACCACTTCTTTTATTCCTCTTGCCCTCTCCTTCTTTGATTTTATGGCGGACGGACTGCGGTGGGA
>JBEHXF010000087.1:0-3438 GCA_048498835.1 Chlamydiota bacterium
GATAAAAAGAGGGCAATACCCAATCGAAGTGGCAGTTGCCGACCCTCTAACTTCTCCTTCAACCAGCCAAACACTTTCACGTCGATCTGCTGCACTAGAAAGTAGACCGCGATTGAAGCGAATACAATCCGCGGAGTGGACGCGAAGATGGAAGAAAACGCCCCGTGCGTCAGATCTTCTGGACTTGGCACATAGTAAAGATGAACCTGTGTCATCAGCACGAAAAAAAGCATCCCTAAAAATGAGATCCGAATCGCCCGCTGAGCAGCCTCTTTTCCATAAAATTCCTGCAACAAGTTCAGGGACAATAGACCGCCGATTGCAAATACATCGCTACAAGTGACCGTCAGACCAAACAAGACTGTCTGCTTCACAACAAATAAATTTGCAAAAATGGTCTGTAAGACGATGAATGCAGTCAAGCCCACTGCACCCAGGCGAAGGGTGATAAAAGAGAAGGCAACGACGAGGAAAATATGAGTGAAAAAGATTATTTCGTTCAACGACCGCTCATCCTAAATAGAAGCTGAAGAGCATACCTCTTTTAGAGGTATAAATCC
This sequence comes from Chlamydiota bacterium, assembly GCA_048498835.1. Taxonomy (GTDB): domain Bacteria; phylum Chlamydiota; class Chlamydiia; order Chlamydiales; family SM23-39; genus CAITMJ01. Next base: position 561 of record JBEHXF010000087.1, read on the forward strand.
ACCCTATAAATAGAGATTATTTTCTTTGACTCTAGGACCAAGACCTGTTATTCTCGCCCCCGATTAAAGGATCTTTTGGCATGTCGCTGTTTCTAGTAGTTTTTATGTATGCTGCCTGGTCGAGCGTCTTCACTCTCGGTAAGTGGACCCTGGAACATTGCCCTCCTCTTTTCCTCACAGCTTCTCGGATGATTTTCGCAGGCATTCTCCTCCTCGCCTATATTGCCTGGAGAAACCGCGCCTCCCTAAAGATCAATGGGAAACAACTCTTTTCGATCGTCCTTCTCGCCATATTCAATATTTATTTGACCAATGCCCTTGAATTCTGGGGCCTACAGCACATGACAGCGGCGAAAACATGCTTTTTCTATAGCCTATCCCCCTTCTTCACAGCCCTCTTCTCCTACCTCCACTTTGGCGAGCGGATGAATGGCCGTAAATGGATCGGTATGGGCATCGGATTTGCCGGCTTCCTCCCCGTTCTCATGATGCAAAAAGGATCTGACGAACTCATCTCGAGCCTAGCGTTCCTATCCTGGCCAGAACTCGCCATGATCGGCGCAACCATCTGCTCCGTTTATGGATGGATCCTTCTCCGCCTCCTCGTGAAAGACCAGTCGACTTCTTCCCTTATGGCCAACGGCTCTAGCATGCTCATCGGCGGCGCCATCGCTCTTATCCACTCCTTCCTCGTCGACTCCTGGCAGCCATTCCCTATCCCAGCAGCTCACGTCTCCGGTTTCCTCCAAGGAACCCTGCTGATGACGCTCGTTTCAAATATTTTCTGCTACAATCTCTACGGTTATCTTCTGAAGAAATATACAGCGACCTTCCTCTCCTTCATGGGCCTCTTAAGCCCCATCTTCGCCTCTCTCAATTCTTGGTTCTTCCTCGGGGAACAACCATCGCTGATCATTTTTGCCTCAACGGCCATCGTCTCAATCGGGCTATGGTTGATCTACAGCGCAGAACTGCGTCAAGGATACATCAAGAAAGACCAGCCTGTTACAGCTACTAACGTTTGAGTTTATGAAATGCGCTAAGAGCCGCTTCGCGCGCCTCTTTGTGATCCACAATCGGTTTTGGATAGGTTTTTCCCAACACAATCCTCGCCTGTTTCAACACTTCTTCTGGAGCTTCCCAAGGAGCGTATAAATACTGATCCGGAAGAGCGGCAATTTCAGGTAGATATTTTCGAATATAATTTCCTTGCGGATCAAACTTTTTCCCTTGTTCGATTGGATTAAAAATGCGAAAAAATGGAGCGGCATCAGGACCGCAACCCGCAGACCATTGCCAACCCATGGAGTTATTCGCTAAATCCGCATCCACTAATTCATCCCAAAACCAGGCAGCTCCCTCTTTCCAATGTTGCAATAAATGCTTCACTAGAAATGATGCCACAACCATTCTGACTCGGTTATGCATCCAATTCACTGCTTTCAATTGCCGCATTCCCGCATCGACCATCGGGTAGCCGGTCATTCCTTCTCGCCAAGCCTTCAATTTCTTTTCATCTTTTTTCCAAGGAAAATAGCCGAACTGTTTTCTCAGAGGTTCATCGGGAAATCCTGGCTGATGGATCAAAATATTGTAAGAAAACTCGCGCCACATCAGTTCCTTTAAAAATACCTCAGACCGCGCACCCACTGCATGCCAAAGCTCTTTAGGCCCCACTTCCCCAAAATGCAAGTAGGGGGATAAAAGAGAAGTGCCATCAATAGCTGGATAATCTCGATTCTCCGCATAATCCTCGGCTCGTTTTAAAAATACTTCGGCCCTTTTCCAGCCTGCCTTCTCACCCACCTGCCAAACAGAAGGAATAGGTTCCAGCTTCGGCAAAGATTCTGTCTTGATTGAACCACGATAGCCGGGAATCTTACGAACCGCCTCCGCTGGTTTCTCTGGATCACCCAATTTTCTAGAGGCATTCCAAAAGAAAGTAAAGACCTGGTAGGGCTTGCCCTTTAAATCGGTAATCGCATCGGGAGGATAGAGCAAGTTTCCATGAAAACTCGCAACTTCAATCCCCTCTTTTTCTAAACTAAGTCGTATCTTTTCATCGCGCTTAACAAAAGCCGGTTCATAGCACTCATTCCAAAAAACCGCGCTAGCCTTAACTTCTCGAATCAACTCTTTGAGGATCTTTTCACTCGATCCCTTCCGAAAGACAAATGTTCCACCCTTTTCCTCAATCGTCCCCTTCAGCTCTCTTAAAGAATGAGTGAGCCAGGCGCGACTCATCTTACCCAGTTTCCAATCACCAGCCTCTTGCGGTGCATCAATATATAAGCATAGAACCGGAGCTCCGCGCTCAATAGCAGCAGACAAAGCCGGATGATCACTCAGACGTAAATCGGAACGAAACCAAACAATCGAGACAGACACAGCAACCTCATTCAATTTACTCTAACAAAGAGGCTGCAAAAAAAGAAGCCCCAGAGTAAAACTCTGGGGCAAAAAGCTTATCTTGCGCGAGCTTTCAGCCAGCAAACGATGCGCCAGACAGCTGCGAGGCCAACTAGCACGAAGATTGCGCGGGTGAGCATAGACATTTCGCCGAAAATAGAAGAAACCAGATCAAATTTGAAGAGGCCAACGAGACCCCAGTTCAAACCGCCGATTACTAATAAGATTGCGGCAACTAATTCAACGATATGAGAGTTTTTCATCGGGCCTACTCCTTGATTGAGTCCCTTTAATTCCCTCATAGAAATATAATTTAATTTTTGACAAGAAAAATATTTCATAAATAAAAAACCCCGATCAGGTTGCTCTGAACGGGGTGAAAGAAAAACCTGGCAGCTACCTACTCTCCCAACCTCTTGCGGTTAGTACCTTGGACCTTCTCTCTCCAGCCTGACCTCGATCTCGCTTG
>JBEHXF010000088.1:0-3373 GCA_048498835.1 Chlamydiota bacterium
TCGAAAGCGGATCGCGAGAAGCTCTCTCTCGCTTTGAGCGCTATGTCCGAAGAAGATCCAACATTCCGCGTCTCCACAAATGAAGACACGGGACAGACAATCATCCGAGGCATGGGCGAGTTGCACCTCGACATCATCCGCGACCGGATGTTCCGAGAGTTCAGCGTAGAGGCAAACGTGGGCGCACCTGAAGTTTCTTACAAAGAAACGATCACGGTTCCGAGCAAGTCGGAAACCAAATACGTCAAGCAGTCAGGTGGCCGCGGTCAATACGCGCACGTCTGCGTTGATATCGAACCAAATGAACCCGGCAAAGGGAACGAAATCGTCAGCAAGATTGTCGGCGGCGTCATCCCGAAAGAGTACATCACGCCGTGTATCAAAGGGATTGAAGAAGGATTGGCAACAGGCGTTCTCGCTGGCTATCCCCTCATCGATACCAAGGTTGCGATCGTGTATGGTTCTTACCACGAAGTTGACTCGAACGAGATGGCGTTTAAGATTTGCGCATCGATGGCTGTAAAAGACGCCGCTCGCAAAGCGAACGCGATCATCCTCGAACCGATCATGAAAGTCGTTGCTACAACGCCGGAAAACTGCGTGGGCGACGTCATTGGCGACCTCAACCGCCGCCGTGGAAAGATCCTCGGCCAAGATTCGTTTAAAGGAACGATCATCGTCACTTCTGAAGTGCCGCTGAGCGAGATGTTCGGATACTCTACCATTCTCCGCTCGATGACCTCGGGACGTGCGACTTATACGATGGAACCAAGCCATTTCGAGCGGGTCCCATCGAAAATCCAAGAAGAAATCATGAAGAAGTAAGGAATTATGGCAACACCACAAAAACCACCACGCAAAAAGATACGGATTCGCCTCAAGGCATTTGATCAGCGCTCGCTCGATCGCTCCGTATTGGACATCGTTGAGACAGCGAAGCGCACGGGCGCACGCGTTGTAGGTCCAATTCCCCTTCCAACGAAGCGGGAAGTCTACACCGTTCTCCGTTCGCCGAACGTCGACAAGAAGTCTCGCGAGCAGTTCGAAATGCGCACACACATCCGCATGCTCGATCTCCTCGATCCGACTCTTGACACGATCGATAAGCTGAAAGTCTTGCCTGTCGCCGCTGGCGTCGACATCAAGATCAAAGCATAAGTCTAGATCTCACCTAGAGCTCCCCTTTTTCAAGAGGAGCTCTTTTTCTTTTATCGATTAACCTTCAGCTTTCTCGCCGGAACGTGCCCAGGCATAGAAGTGTTCATCATTTTGGCGAAGATCAAAAGATGCTCTTCTCTCTGCTGTTGCAGCCATTCTTTCTCCGAGGGCATACTGCTGGTCTGTCACAATCGAATGACTTGGAAGAAGATTAAACCAAGCTATATGTCCTAAAGCTCGGGCAGCAATCGGTTCCCACTGCTCAACACTAGGATGAACTTCAATATCCGTTTGTCCTTGATTCTCATTGACTTCAGGAGTAAAGCCGATATTTTTCATTATAAGCTTTCCAACTTCCGGAATGTTAAAGACAATACCCATTGCTTTAGCGAACTGAAAATCTTTGTCACGATTACGCTCTCCTGATGGTGCCATATAGTCTACGAGGGTGTTTTTAACATCATGCTGGATCAAAAGGAATAACCCAGCCAAGATAAATCCCATTTGCAAACTGATCGTTCCAATCACAGCCAAGGCAATGGTGGTAACAAGACCTATCGTCGCGAGATTGAATGCGCCCGCTTGTAAGTTATATGATACTCGATCCATCTCAATGTTGCGATGTGCTTCGTTGTGCTCATCCAAATACGGTTTAGCTGGATCTTTAGCTGGTACAGATGCAACGTACCAATCTGCGATGTAATTTGTAGCTCTTTGGATAGAAATATTTTCCATGTTAACTCTCCTATTGGTTGGTAGAGGGGGTGAGATATTAAGGAAAGAGCGAAATTTGAACTAGTAAAAAAGCTCCGCTTGGACCAAGCGGAGCTAAAACGGATGCTTAACGCTGAGCGACTTCAGCATAAGTTGGCTCTTCTGGAAGAAGATTCATCCACACTGCATGGCCGAATACTTTGTGAGCAACCGGTTCCCATTTGCGGATTTCGTTGTCTGCATTTCCCAATCTATAGTTCAGATTTGCTAAAATCTGGTCACCTTCATCAATAGCCGGAAAACCAAATGTTCTCTTAAATTGATGACCTTCTTTCGTTTCTTTTGTCGCTTGTTCAGGCACTTCGTAGATCGCTAAATTCTTTTGCACCGCATCTCGAACAAACATGAAAAGAGCGGCTAGAACAAAGCCAGCTTGCATACTGATCAACCCGATGACAGCAAGCGCGACAGAAGAGACGACCATTGCAGTCGATAGATTGAAGGCATGGACTTGAATTTCATATGTGTCTCTCCCAATTTTTACCTCGTGGTCCCTTTTTTCTTGGTAGGTCGCTGTGTCTGAAATTTTGGAATTGAGCGTTTTAGCAAGCTCGTTTGCTAAATAGGTTACAGTGATATCCATTGTATTCCCCCTTTGGGTTGTAAAAGGGGGCAAATCTTAATGAATTAGAGAAAAACTCGCTAGAGATAAAAATTCTTGCTATTCTTCTTGCTCGGGAACTTGAGGCTCTGCCTTGGTTGTCTGCATCTCGTAGCTATCGAAGAGGAATGGGGGCGGCGAGCTCTGTTTCACTTTTTTAGAAATTACTTTCCCATCTTTCATCGTAATGACGTAGCGACGCTCTTCTAGATTGCGCGCACCTTCTTTGATCCGCTCGATGTATTCATATTCCACCGTTCCATCTGGACCCACAGTTGTGGAGTAGGGCTGTCCGATAGAGGCGACCACTTCCGCTTTCGTTGCTCCCAGCGGAATATCGTAAAAGGAATTGATGGTCACCATTCTTCCGCCAGAGGCGCAAGCAGTAGCAAACAAAAGCGCGAAGATAGCAGGTGAAGTTTTCAAGGTTCTTCCTCTTGAGATTCGTCGGTTAGCGGTACTTCTTTTGAGTGGGGCCAAATGCGCGCTTCAATTTGGGTGCGGAATTGGTCTGAGGTGACATATTCCCCCTTCATCATGTAGCTGCCGTCGCCCTGGAGTGTGTAAGTTTCAAATCCTTCAAAGTTCATGTCATTGCTTCTAAATTCCCAAGCAAGCATGTTCTCATCATAAACGCCGACGCCGACGATGCGGCCGACATTTTGATTTTCCATATCGACGGCGAAATTCTTCGGACCGAAGTCGTAAAAAGTGAGCTCGTTTCGCATGTTCTCTGAAAGGCCTTGAATCAGGATGTCTTGGGCGCAGGTCACCTTGCCAGAAAAGTCTCGATTCTGGACTGCCCAATTCGTACTGAAAACCAGCTCTTCTTCGACCATG